>CAYQTW010000040.1:0-13295 GCA_964420485.1 uncultured Anaerolineales bacterium | reverse complement strand
TGTCCTGCAATCCGCGTTCTCCCCGCACCTCCGGCTTGCGGTCAAAGTCATACTGCACGAACACCACCCCCTGGCGCCGCGCCTCCTGGTACAGCCGCTCCTTGAATCCATACGTGCGGATGTCCCGGTACAGCACCGTGATCTGCGCATCGGGATTGAGCCGCTTGAGCGCCAGGACATTCTTCATCGCCGTCGTGCAGCAGATGCGGGAGCAATACCGCTCCGCCGGCCCGATGCACAAAATCATCACAATAGATTGCAGATTGCGGATTGCGGATTGCGGATTGCCTTTGCTCTCCTGCTTCCCGCTTCCTGCCAACAGCGCCTCAAACTCTTGCTGCGTGACGATACGTGGATCTGTGCCATAGCCATACTCCGGCCCCCGGTACTCTACGCCGCCGGTCGCCACAATCGTCGCCCCGTGGCGCACCTCGCTCTCCCCACCGGGAGTGCGCAGCCGTGAGGTGAAATTGCCGACAAAGCCAGTGCTCTCCAGGAACTCGCTCCGCAGGTGCACGGTGATCAGGGGATGGCCCTCCACCCGCTCAATCAATTGCTGCAAAAGCGCCTGGGGATCACGCCAGACCAATTTCCCAATTCCCAAATTCCCCAATCCACCAGTTTCCCAATCCACCAATGTACCAATATTCCGCAAGTTGCCGCCCAGACATCCCGTCCGCTCCACCAGATGCACTGGGAAGCCCTGGCCGGCCAGCGTCAGCGCCGCCGTCATCCCGGCCACCCCACCGCCAATAACCAGCGCCGCCTTTTGCACCGGTATCTCGATCTTGTGCAGCGGCTGCAATAACAATGCCTTCGCCACCGCCATGCGCACCAGGTCCCGGGCCTTTTCCGTCGCCCCGTCCCAATTGTCAGAGTGCACCCACGAGCATTGGTTGCGGATGTTGGCCATCTGGAACATGCCGGGGTTCAGTCCCGCCTGACGAATGCTGTCCTGGAACAGCGGCTCGTGCGTCAGCGGCGTGCAGGAGGCCACGACGACGCGGTTGAGGCCCAATTCCCGCGTCTGTTCCGTAATACGCTGGATCGAATCCTGCGAACAGGTGTACAGGTTATGCTCGGCGTGTACCACCCCCGGCAGACTCGCTGCGTACTCTGCCACCGCCGGCACGTCGAGGAACCCGCCAATGTTCGACCCGCAGTGGCAGACGAAAACGCCGACGCGGGGCTCCTCCGTGCTCACGTCCCGCTCCGGCGGATACACCACTTCTTCCGTGCAAGTCCAGCGGGCCGGGGCCAGAATCGCGCCGGCCGCCGCCGCCGCGCCGCTGGCCTCGATCACCGATTCGGGAATGTCCTTCGGCTCGCGGAACGGCCCCACGGCGAATATCCCCGGCTTGCTCGTCTGGAGCGGCTCAAAGGGTAACGTGCGGCAGAAGCCGTGCTCGTCCAGTTCCACGCCCATCCGCCGCGCCAACTCGCGTGTGCTTTCGGGGATTTCCATGCCGACGGAGAGCACCACCAAATCGAACTCTTCTTCGCAAATCAGCGAGTCAGCGAATCTGCGAATCGGCGGCTCGCCGACTCGCTGACTCGCCGACTCGCTGACGTACTTTAGGACGAGATTGTGTGTTCGCGGGTCCTCTCGCACGAACGAAATACGAGAGCGAACGTAGCGGATGCCGTACCGCTCCTGCGCCCGGCGGTAGTACTCTTCGTACCCCTTGCTGAAGGCTCGCATGTCCATCATAAAGACGGTGACCTGCGTGTCCGGCTCGTGCTCGATGGACATTATCGCCTCTTTGGTGGCGTACATGCAGCAGACTGCCGAGCAATAGTCGTGGGTCTGATCGCGGGAGCCGACGCACTGCAGGAAAGCGATCTTTTTCGGCGCCTGCCCGTCCGAAGGGCGCTGCACATGGCCGTGGGTCGGGCCGGCGGCGTTCAGCAGCCGCTCGAACTGGAGGGAGGTGACCACGTTGGGGAAGCGGCCCCAGCCATATTCCGCTCCAGCACCGCCGTGAACAGACGATGCTGGTGAGTAAGTCTCGTAGCCGGGGGCCAGCACAATCGCGCCCACGTGAACATCCTGCACCTGCTCGACCATATCGTGATTGATGGCGTCGGCCTGGCAGGTGTAGACACAACTCAGGCATTCGGAGCAGACGCCGCAGGCCAGGCAACGGGCCGCCTCCGCCTGGGCTTGCTCGTCGGTGTAGCCTGCCACCACTTCCTCAAAAGTGGACAGCCTCTCTTCGGCCGGCAGTTCGTCCATCGGCACGCGGGGCTGTACCTCCACTTCTCCACGCGCCACCCGCTCATCAATCTCCGCCCGCGTTAGTTCGACCACCGGCAGTTCGGGCTTGGGCGGTGGCTCCAGTTCCTCACCGCGCAGGTAGCGATGGATGGACTCGGCGGCCTGGTGTCCGGCAGCAACCGCCTCGATGACGAACGCCGTCCCGGTGGTGACATCACCCGCCGCAAAGACCCCCGGCCGGGTGGCGGCCATCGTGTTCGGGTTGACCGCAATAGTCCGCTGGCGGGTGACGCCGACGCCGGTGCTCTCCGGGATAAAAGCCAGACCAGCCCGTTGGCCCACGGAGAAGATGACGTTATCGCAGGGGACAAAGTGCTCCGATCCAGGGATCGGGACCGGCCGGCGGCGGCCCGTCTCGTCGGGCAAGCCCTGCTCGGTGCGCACGCACTTTATGCCCCCCATGCGCCCGTTCCCACCGCCGTGAACAGACGGTGCTGGCACGATCTCGACAGGTGTGACCTGCCAGTGGAGGACGACCCCCTCCTCCTCGGCGTGGCGCATCTCATCCTCGCCGGCCGTCGCCTCCTCACGGGTGCGGCGATAGTAAAGGTGCACCTCCGCTCCCAGCCGCACCGCCGTGCGGGCCACGTCCATCGCCACGTCTCCGGCCCCGACGACCGCCACCCGCTCCCCCAACTCTGGTGGATTGTCCAGTCGCACGTCGCGCAGGAACTCGGTGTTGATCAGCACCCCTTCCAGGTCCGCCCCAGGGATGGGCAGACGGATGCCCTCGTGCGCACCCACGGCGATGAGCACGCTGTCGAACCCCTCGGCGAAGACGTCGTCCAGGCTGTCCACGCGGGTGTTCAGCCGCAGTTCGACCCCCAAGTCCACAATGTCCTGCACCTCGCGGTCCACGATCCAGGAAGGCAGGCGGTACTCTGGCACGCCCACGCGCAACATTCCACCGGCCACCGGCAGCGCCTCGAAAACCGTGACCGCGTACCCCAGTTTGCACAAATCCTGGGCGGTGGTAAGCCCGCAAGGCCCCGCGCCGATGACCGCCACTCGCTCAGGGTAGGGGCGGGGTAACCCCGCCCCTACGACGGGTTCCGGTGGCACACGGGGTTGGGCATAGACCTTGTCGGTGACAAATCGCTTCAGCGCCCGGATGTTGATCGGCTCGTCCAACTTGCCCCGATTGCAGGCATCCTCGCAGCGATGGTTGCAGATGCGCCCGCAGATGCCGGGGAAGGGATTGTCCTCCTTGATGACCCGCAGCGCGTCCTCGTATCTTCCCTCGCGGATGAGAGCGATGTAACCCTGGGCGCGTTGGTGAGCGGGACAAGCGTCGCGGCAGGGGGCAATGCCGCGCTTCTCGATGGCGTAACCGTTGGGCACCGCCTGGGGGTACAGTTTGTAGGCCGCGTGCTGTGTCGCCAGCCCCTCGTCGAAGCGACCGGGGATGATCACCGGGCAGACGCTGGCGCAGTCACCACAGCCGGTGCACTTGTCCAGATCAATGTAACGGGGACGGGTGCGCACGCGGACAGTAAAATTGCCCGCCTCCCCACGCACCCCCAGCACGTCGCTATCCATCAGTAATTGGATGTTGCGATGGCGGCCACAGTCCACCAACTTGGGACTGACGATGCACATCGCGCAGTCGTTGGTAGGGAACGTCTTGTCCAGTTGCGCCATGTGCCCGCCGATGGCCGACTTGCTCTCGACCAGGTGGACCTTGTAGCCGGCCTCGGCCAGGTCCAGCGACGCCTGTATGCCGGCGATCCCCCCGCCCACGACCATGGCGGCGCCGACGACGTTTTCGGTTCCTGTGCGATTGCTACCGCTCATTTTTGCTCACTCCTACTACTTTCGCCAACAGCAGAGATCATCGGAGAAGCCATACAGAGAGTCCGGCATCCCTTGCGTGGCCTCAGAGTGGCATGGGCGTAACCACCCTCTCATCAATCGTCTCCTGTCGCCCTTAACGGGCTCGGCCCCAGCGCCCGCACCCGCTCCGTCATCTCCCTCATCGCGTTGGCGAAAGTCATCCCCATCCCGCCGGAGGCAAAGTACATCTCCAGTCGCTCACCGCCCAACCCAATCTCGTCCAGCAACTTTTTCGTATATTTCACCCGCGCCTGCCCGCGCACGTTCCCACTCACGTGATGGCAGTTGCCGATCGGGCAGCCCACCACGCAGACCCCATCGGCCCCCTGCTCGAACGCCTCCAGCAGGTAGCGCACGTCGGTCTTGCCCGTACACGGCAACTTTATCAGTTTGACGTTAGCCGGGTACTTGAGACGCAGTGCACCGGCCGTATCGATTGCCATGTACGCGCAATAGATGCACGTGAAAACAGTGATTTCCGGCTCAAACCCGTTGTTCGCTCCACCCTGCTCAGTCATTGATACCCCTTTGCTAAGCCGTTGACTGCTAACGATTAACGGCTTCCTCCGTAGCCAGCATCTTGTTGATTGCAGTGAATATATCTTCGATTGTGCCGAGTGCCTCTTCCACTTCGCCGCGCGTCAGTTTCCGTCTGGGAGCACCCAGACGTGGGTTGCCATAGAAATCCACGTTGCGCACTTCCCACAGCAAGTCGATCTTCCCCCGATGCTCTGCTAGTAGCGTCTTGGCCCGTTCCCTCCGAGCCCCGTGGCTACCAGCGTTCGCGCCGTCCATCGCCCGCGTCAGAGCAATCAGCGCCGATTCAAACGCCTGATAAGCCAGCCCGGCCACTCCTGCCAGGTCGCCTTGAGCCAACAACGTGCGTGCTGATCGCAATAACTGTTCGCCACGCTCCAGGTCTAGGTCAGCCAAATCCGCTCTCCCTCTTGAGCCAGTGCAACTTCGATTTCGTCTACGTCGGCGACTCTCCCCTCGAATTCAGCCTTACTCACCGGCGTGCCACGACGTAGGACACTCTCGATCTCCCGCAGGGCAACGCCAGCCAACGTCGTATAGTATTGACCTGCATCCCCTTCCAATTCTGCTGCCCGCTGGCGGAACCACCGCACCCGATTCAAGCGGTACAACAGATACGACCTGGGGAAGAAGCGTAACTCCTTGAGCACCTCGAGGACAAAATCCTGCCCCGCCAGCGGAATACCGTTCAACAATGCATCCAACGCGACGAAATCTGCCGGCTGGACTAACTGGTCGTGGGTGTAGGTATGCACGTCAAAGCGGTAGGGTAGAAAATCGAACCGTCGTTCAACAACCCCATCACCTACCACGGCAATGTCAATGTCACTCTTGGGTGTTGCCAGCCCGCGCGCCACAGAGCCGAACACGATGAACACACTGACCTGCTGCTCGACCGCCGAGAAGAGCAACGCGACCGCGTTCCCGAACTCGGGCTGCATATTGCGGGCTCGCTCCAACACAAATAGACGCCACAACACTTTCGCCAGCGGCTGTTCGGCATTGACCCGATATCGCCCGCCGCCGGCCCGCACTACCCCTGCAACTACCAGGGGCTTTAGCCCACGGAGTACGCTGGCCCGCGATGTGCCCAGTTCCTCTGCCAACACTGTAGGCGTGAACGTGAGGTAGGGTTGTCGCAGGAGAATCCGCAATACCCGCCAGGGGACTCTGGCCCCGATCACATCTTCGAGCCTGAACCCATTCCCATAAGGTGTCATTTACGATACCCTCAGTATCAAAGATGATACCAGTGTACCGCGAATGGCTTTATCTGTCAACTGCCGCCGCCCACGCCCCCAACGGCATTCCCATAATCTGCTCGTCCCGGTAGGAGACCAATTGAATCGCCTTGGCCGGGCACTCTCCCGTGCAGGTGCCGCACCCCGTACAGAACGCCGGATCAATGTACGCCGCCCCCTTGATCCCCCCCACGCCGGTATCCGAATACCGCATTTTGGGGATCTCGAAGGGGCAGGTGCGCACACAGGTCAGACAGCCCACACATTTGCTCTGGTCCACCACCGAGACGACGCCGCCGATGTACATCTGCGGTGTAGATAGGATCGTGATCGCTCGGCCCGCCGCCGCCTGTGCATTGGTGATGCACTCCTCGATGAACTTGGGGTAATGGGCCATTCCGCACAAGAAAATCCCCTCCCGTGCCATATCCATCGGGCGCATCTTGAGATGGGCCTCCATAAAGAAGCCCTCACCGGAAAGCGGCACGTCTAGCATGTTGGCTAACTTTTCCGTCCCCTCCGACGGCTCAATCGCCATACTCAGCGACAGCAAGTCGGGGTGCATCACAACCTCTTGCCGCAGGGAGGGTTCCCAAGTCACGACCTCCAGTTTCCCCTGGTCGTCCACTCGCACTTGCGGCATGTGAGCATCGTCGTAGCGGATGAATACCGCCCCTCGCTGCCGCGCCTCGGTGTAAAACTTTTCCCGGAAACCGTAGGTGATAATATCCTTGTAAAGAATGACCACCCGGCAGTCTGGGTTGAGCAACTTGATGCGGATGGCGTTCTTCATCGTGTTTGTGCAACATATCCGGCTGCAGTACTCGACCTCACCAGGCCGCCGCACACACTGGATGAACACGACCTCCTTCAAACCCACGATCTGCTCCGGCCGGTGGGTGATGATCTCCTCTATATCGAGGGAGGTGACTACGCGCTCGTCCCGACCGAGCAGATACACATCCCCCCGCCACTCCTGCCCGCCGGTAGCAATGATAGTCGTGCCGTGCTTGATCTCCACATTGCCCAAGGCTGTGCGTATCGTGGAACGGAATGCGCCCACGCTGCCTTCGTGCGTGATCACCTCCGAACGGGTGAGGACATCAATCCGCCGGTGGCCCATCACCCGATTGGTGAGATCGCGCAGCAACCGCTGAGGATTGTCTCCTTCGGCAACGTAGTAAATGTGCTGCAAATTGCCGCCCAATCCCGCCTCCCGCTCCACCAGCGTGACGTCGTATCCGGCATCGGCAATGTTCAGCGCCACCGTCATACCGGAGACGCCGCCCCCGATCACCAGCGCCCGCCGCACAGGCTCGATAGCCTGCTTGTGTACCGCTTCCGCCAGTCGCACTCGCGCCACCGCCAGACGCACCAACTCTTTCGCCGCCCGGGTGGCCCCTGCCGGATCGTCCACGTGCGGCCAGGCGCAGTGCTCGCGGATGTTTGCTATCTCTAGCAGGTAGGGGTTCAGCCCGGTCTGGCGCACGATACGCTGGAACAGCGGCTCGTGAGTGCGATGGCTGCAAGCCGCCACGGCCACCCGGTTCAATCCATGCTCCTCGATCATCCGCCGGAACTGCTCCTGCCCTTCGTCCAGGCAGGCATAGTCCGTCGTCTCGACATGCACCACGCCGGGCAAGCCGGCGGCGAAGGTAGCCACCGCGTCCGTGTCCACAACTCCCGCAATGCTCGGATAGCAACGACAGACGAGGACGCCAATGCGGGGTTCCTCCCCCGTCACGTCCCGCTCCGGCAGTAGGGGCGGGATAACCCCGCCCCTGGACGGGGTTACCCCGCCCCTACCACTGAGAAACGGATACTCCCGCCCATAGGTTCGTGCACCGACCTCGCCGGATAGAAGACGCATCACGTCACCGGCCGCGCCCGCCGCGTCCAGGATCGTCTCCGCGATCTCCTTTGGCGAGGCGAATGCCCCACAGACGTAGATGCCGGGCCTGCTCGTCTCCAGCGGGGCAAATTTATCCGTCTCACAGAAGCCGTAGGGGTTCAGTTCGATCCCCAACAGGCCGGCCAGATCGCGGGAGCCACGGGGTGGCAACGCCCCTACCGAGAGCACCACCATGTCGAAGCGGTTCTCGGCGACCTTGCCATCCTCGTCTGGATAGCGCAAGATCAGGTCGTGCGTCTCCGTGTCCTCCGTGATCCCCGAAATGCGACAGCGCGTGTATTCCACCCCATATTGCTCCTGCGCCTGCTCGTAGTAGGCGTTGAACTCCTTGTTGAAGGCCCGCTCGTCCATCATAAAAACCTGGCAATGGACACCCTCGATGCGCTGCTTGGCCAGCATGGCTTCCTTCGTGGCATACATGCAGCAGACAGACGAGCAGTAAGGGTGTTTCTCATCCCGAGAGCCCACGCACTGCAGCCAGGCAATACGTCGGGGCAATTGACCGTCGGAGGGGCGCATCACGATGCCTTCTGTCGGCCCAGAGCGACTGGCCAGTCGCTCGTACTGCATCGAGTGGATGACGTTGGGGTAGCGACCGTAGCCCAGTTCCTCGTACTCAGTCGGGTCTGATATTTCGTAACCCAGCGAGAGGATGATGGCGCTGACACAAAGGTTGTACTCAGTCTCCTGTTCGTCCAGGTCCACCGCACCGGTGGGGCAGATCGCCTCGCAGCGGCGGCAGGTGTCGCAGCGCGGCACCTTGTCCACGACGTATGCATCCGGCAGCGCGCGCGGCGACATCTTGTAGATTGCTTTGCGGGCCATCAGCCCCATCTGGAACGGACTGGGCAGCGACACCGGGCAGACGCCGTCGCACAGCCCACAGTTGATGCACCGCCTGGCATCAACATAAGTAGGACGATGGTGCAGTGTCGCCGTGAAATCCCCGGCATATCCGGTCACGTTGATCAGGTCGGTGTTGGTGAGAATCTCAATGTTGGGATGCAAATTGTGGTCCAGAAGAGCCGGTGAGATGGCCGGCCGCGTGCAGCCATAGCCGTGGTCAGATGTGCCCCGGCAGAGGACGCAGTCGTGGGTGGGGAACATGTAGCCCAGTTGCGCCACCCGCCCGCCCAGCCAGGGCAACACCTCCACCAGGTAGACTTTTAAGCCGGCCTCGGCCAGATCGATCGCTGCCCGTTGTCCTCCCACACCACCGCCGAGCACAAGAACGGCGCCAACAGGTTCTTTACGCATCAGTATCCTTTCTCCTTAACCTACACGTGCCGCGTATAATCGGGCAGGAGAATGGGCGAAATCACCCCCGTATCCACCCCGGCCTCCTCCAACTCCCGATTCCAGGCATCCACGTGGGCCAGCGTGGGGCGACCGGGTCTCACTTGCTGCACGTAGGCTGCCGCCGAGCGACCAGCCCGCCGACCGAAGACAGTGATCTCTAGCAAAGAGTTGCCCATCAACCGGTTGTGGCCGTGTACGCCGCCGCTCACCTCCCCGGCGATGAACAGGCCCGAAACGTCGCAGGAAGTGTCGGCCCGCAATTGCACGCCGCCGTTCTGATAGTGTAGCGTGGGGTAGACCAGCATTGGCTCCTGGGTGATGTCAATGTCGAAGCGCCCAAACTGGCGCACCATCGCCGGCAGGTTCTTCTGGATAGTACCAGGGCCCTGGAGGATCTCGATCATTGGCGAATCCAGCCATACGCCGGGCTGCCCGGTCGGCGTGACGATGCCGTTGTCGCGCTCCTTACACTCGCGGATAAAGGCCGATGCCTCCACGTCCCGTGGCTCTAGCGGGTATACGAACTGCTCGCCGAACTTGTTGACCGGTTGGGCCCCCAGCCCGCGCACCTTCTCGGTGACCAGCAGACCGACGATCTGTTCTGGAAAGGCCGCACCGGTGGGGTGGTATTGCATGGATTCCAGGTAGCCCAGCGGTGCACCAACGCGATAGGCCATCACCACGCCATCGGCCGTCGCGCCGTAATGATTGGTGGTGGGAAAGTCCTGGTAATGCAGCCGCCCGCCTCCACCGGTCGCCATCACCACCGCTTTGGCCTTGATGTAGCAGTAAGCCTCAGTCTCCAGATTCATCACCACCGCACCAACGATCTGCCCCTTATCGTCCAGCACCAATTCTATGGCGGGGGCGAACTCGATCACGGTGATGCTTTCCTCCCGATTGCGCACCTCGTCGCGCAGTGTGCGCATTATCTCTGCGCCGGAATAGTCGCGGGCCGAGTGCATGCGCATACGGCTGGTGCCGCCGCCGTGCCGCTCCATCATCGTCCCGTCCGGTTTCTTGTCGAACATCATCCCCAGGTCTTCGAGCCACTTGATGACGAAGGGTGCGTCCATCACCAGCGCCTCGACCAGTTCGGGTACGTTGGTAAAGTGACCACCGCCGATGACGTCCAGGTAGTGGATGGCAGGGCTGTCGTTAGGCCGGTCGGCGGCCTGGATGCCGCCCTGAGCCATCATCGTGTTGGCGTCGCCGAAGCGCAACTTGGTCGCCACGATGACCTTGGCGCCGTTCTCCTGCGCCAGGAGCGCCGCCGAAGCCCCTGCGCCGCCCCCGCCGATGACCAGCACGTCGGTCTCGGCGAAGGGCTCACTCAAGTTAAAGTCGGGGCTGATGCGAGGACGCCCCTCGACGATGTCGGCCAGTTCGGTCGGCATGCGCTGTCCCTTGCTCACGCCCACACGTATGCCGCGCATTTTTTCCTCGATGTAATCGGGGTGAAAAGCGTTGAGCACCTGCTCACGCTCCTCCAGCGACATGGTGGGCATCGTCTCCTTGAGCCGCCGCATACGAGTCGCCTCGACTCGCCGGATGGATTCTTGCATTTCGGGTGGATAACCGCTCATCGTCTCTAGTCCTCCTCTCCCCCTATACTTTCTGCTGGCTCGATATCACGGGCCTGGTAACAAGCCACCAACTCGTCCCGGTTCAACTGCTTCAATTCCGCCAGTCGCGCGTCGAACTTGCCGGCCTCGAGTTCCTCCAGCCGCTCCTGCAAGTGCTTTGAGCGCGGGGCCAGATAGCGGCCGTAGAGGCGGCGGGCCAGGATGGCGATGTTGTACTGGGCCTCCTCGGCTGGACAGCGAACCGCGCACAGCCCGCACATGATACAGTCGAATGACAGGTCGGCCATCGTGGCAATGTCGCCCTTCATCCCAGCCGCCATATACTGTCGCACGTCAATCTCCTGGGGGCAGGCTTTAGTACAGGCTCCACAGCCCAGGCAGCGCAACACCTCTGGGTAAATGGTGAACAGGGTGGTCGCAGTCGGCTCTAGTTGGGTGATGTCATAATTGGCGCGTTGGGCCGGAAAAAACGGGATCTGCGCCAGGTACATATTCGGCTGCACCACCGTCTGG
Organism: uncultured Anaerolineales bacterium; assembly: GCA_964420485.1. Classification (GTDB taxonomy): domain Bacteria; phylum Chloroflexota; class Anaerolineae; order B4-G1; family B4-G1; genus CAYQTW01. The sequence continues at coordinate 2,096 of CAYQTW010000040.1, read as the reverse complement.
CAGGCCAGCCCAAAGTAAAGTTTCGGGTCGCCCAGGATGCGGTAGGCCGTGCCGCACGCCCCGCAAAAGCCTCCCCGGCAGCCCACACCCCGGACAAGTTTGTAGCCCGCGTACTCCATCGCCTTCATAATCGTCAGCGTGGGCGGCACCATGTAACACTTACCCATGACGTACACGGGTATCAAGTCTGCCTCGATCGCTTCAGGTTGCTTCTCAGTCTCCATACCTCTCTCCTTGTCGGTAGATTGGTAGACTGGTAAATTGGTCCTTCTACCCGTCAGTATACCGACTACCAGTTTCCCAATTTCCTAATCTACCAGTCTACTCCTCTCCTACCTCCATCCACTCATCCTCGCGGAAGGTGACGAGCGGTAGAGGTTCCTCGACGTTACGGCCGGGCACGTAATCGAACACCTTTTGCACCTGTTGCCCGATGGTGCGAAAGACCAATCCCACCGGCAACTCGGCCGGGCAATCGCTGGTACACATCCCGCAGCCGACGCAGGAGAGTACCATGTGATTGAGGCGGGTCAGGTGGAAAAGCATCGTATCCGCCGGCAGCCGGTAGGCGCCCTTGCGCTGCGCCCAGTTCATGTATTGCATCGGCTCGTGATCAAAGACCGGGCTCTTGAACAGACAGGTCTTGCAATAGCACAAGGGGCAGACGGTCATACAGTTGTGGCAGCGCACGCAGGCGGCCAAGACCCCCTCGACGCCTTCCTGCTCGAGTCGCTGGCGCATCTCGGCAAAGCGCGTATCGCGCACCTGGGTGCGGGCTGCGACCACTTTCTCCACCACTTCGGCCCGCCGTTCGTCATCCTCCGCCGGGGCAAGGGCCGGGGCAAGGGCAAGCCTTGCCCCTACGTCGTCGGGCAGGGTGACTGGGATGCCGGCAGTCAGATCCGCGCCGAACAGTTCCAGCACGATGTCGGCGTCCTCGACGTGGGGCTGTTCGCACATCTGGCAACCGTCACGGAAGGCGTACCCCTCTTGCGGGGCCAGTTCACCGCTCTGGGCCGTCGCCAGGTACGCCGCCATGTCCGCCCCGCCACCCGCCTGCATCGTACTGTAGACCGGCACGTCGTAGGTACCCAGGCAGTCCACGCCGATGGTCACCATATCGTCCAGATTGGCCTGCTGGAGTTTGACCAGTTCCACCAGCGCCCGCAGTTCGCACGGGCGCAGTATCGCGCCGATGCGCCCCCGGGGCTCGCGGATAGAGACGCGGCCCGCCACGCGCGCTGCGTTCAGCCCCATCACCGGGGCCAGCGGGTTGGCCGCGTCCAGCAGCGCCGGGTCGGCCACCAGCGCCGGAGTGACCGTGCCGGCGGGGGTCTCCATCGGCACCAGCAGCGCCTCCACCACCTCGGCCTCCAGCAGCTGCTTGAGGAAGCCGCGCACGGCAGCCAGTGTGTCATTATTCTCGACTGGAATCATAGTTCTCATAGCATCTCCCTGTCACGTTGTTCGTTGTTCATTGATTCATCGTTCATTGCTACACGGCCCACTTTCGGCGCATGGGATTAGGGCCTTTCTCCTTCAGCGCCTGGGTCATCTTTGTGACCGTCTCGGCAAAGCGTCCCCCCTCGGAGGCGCTGATCCAGCGCAGCCAGACGCGATCCTCGTCGAGGCCTGCGTGCTTGAGGATCTCTTTGAGCGCGATGATACGCCGCCGGGCCTTGTAGTTCCCCGACTGGTAGTGACAATCGCCGGGGTGGCAGCCGCCGATGAGGACGCCGTCGGCCCCGTCCAGGAGCGGCTTGAGCACGTAGGTGGGGTCCACCGCGCCGGAGCACATCAACCGGATGATGCGCACGTTGGGCGGGTACTGGATGCGCGACGTGCCCGCCAGGTCGGCCCCCGTGTACGTACACCAGTTGCACAGAAAAGCGACGATCTTGGGTTCGAAACTATCTTCAGCCATATATTGCCCCCTTGAAGGTTGGTAGGTTGGTAGACTGGTAAATTGGTACATTGGTACGGTTGCCCAGTCTACCACATTGACAAATCTGTATAATTCGCTACAATGTAAATGCAGTCGAGAGACTGCTTTCTTTGCGGAGGCCCTGGCCGAGAGGCTGGGGCTTCGCGCTTCT
>CAYQTW010000039.1:7262-13394 GCA_964420485.1 uncultured Anaerolineales bacterium | reverse complement strand
GATTACGCCTACATCGAGGATTGGCTCGACCAGTTTGCCCAAGCCCTCGACTGGCCCGAGATCGTGACCCGCTACCAGGAATTGCGCGCTGCCATAGAAGCGTGAAACAGATAATCTACTCACATAATCTCAAGGAGGTACACTCAAATGAAGACCGAAAGTTTCCGCGGCCGTGACTTTATCACCCTGCTCGACTGGAGCAAGGAGGAAGTCGAGACCATCCTCGACGTGGCGCTGGACCTCAAACGGCGCTATGCCATCGGGGAACTGCACAATCACATCTTGCCGGCCAAGTCCCTGTTCATGATCTTTTACAACCAGTCCCTGCGCACCCGCAACTCGTTCGAGGCTGGGATGACCCAGTTGGGCGGCCACGCTCACTATCTGGACCCCAACAAGATTTACACCCCCGCCCTACCCGGCAAAGAGGTGGCCTACTCCACCGAGCGCGTCTCCGACGTGGCGCGCGTCCTCTCCCGCATGGGCGACGCCATCTCCATCCGCTGCTACGGCGACCCGGTGGACTGGGCCTACGGTGGAGCCAACGAGATGATCCGCAACTTTGCCTACTGGGCCGATATCCCTGTCCTCAACATGGAGGACGACAAGTACCACCCCTTCCAGGCCCTGGCCGACGTTCTCACCGTCAAAGAAAAGTTCGGCGGGTTCAAAGGCATCAAGTTCGTAATGTCCTGGGCCTACTCTCCCAGCGTCCACAAGCCCCGCGCGGTGCCCCAGAGCGCGATCATTGCCGCTGCGATGATGGGCTGCGACACCGTGCTGGCCCGCCCGCCGGAGATGGCGCTCGACCCCGAGGTCATCGCTGCCTGCGAAAAATACGCCCAGATGAACGGCGCCACCTTTGAAGTGACAGACGACTTTATGGGAGCCGCCGAGGGCGCGCACGTGCTCTACCCCAAGGCCTGGTGCCCAATCCAGTTATTCAAGCCCCCTGTGGGTGAGGATAATCCGCAACTGGCGCAAGATATCTTTGACCGCTACAAGGACTGGAAGGCCACACCAGCGTACATGGCCCTGGCCAACCCCAACGCCGTCTACATGCACTGCCTGCCCGCCGACCGCTCCTGGGAAGTCGAGGACGAGGTCATTGACGGCCCACAGTCGGTGGTCTTTGATGAGGCCGAGAACCGGCTGCACGCGCAAAAGGCAGTGATGAGCCTGGTGATGCGGTAGAGCGAGTCAGCGAGTCGGCGAGTCGGCGAGTCGGCGAGTCGGCGATGCTTGCAGACTTGCGGACTTGCAGGAGGAACACAATGGACCTATACGGACGTGATTTTATCTGCACCCAGGACTGGCAAGTTCAAGAGTTGACGGCGGCGTTGGACCTGGCGGCCCGGATGAAGCGTGATCGCTTCTCTGACCGCTGGACGAGCATCCTGAAATACAAGACCTTTCTGATGTTCTTTTACAATCCCTCGGTGCGCACACGCATCTCCTTCGAGGCGGGGCTCACCGAACTGGGCGGCCACGCTCAGTTTATGACTCCCTCGGCGGGCCGCTTCAAGACGGAGAAGCAGGCCGGCGAGACCATCGAGGACGCGGCCCAGGTGATGGCCCGTTACGTGGCCGGCATCGGCATCCGCATCCTGGAGGACAAGGTGCCCTACTACGGCGCGGGCGACGAGATGTTGCGTGAATACGCCCGCTGGGCCGACGTGCCCATCATCAACATGGCCGACGATCGTTTCCATCCCTGCCAGGCATTGGCCGACGTGATGGGCTGGGCCGAGTGGTACGGCGAAGGCCCCGGTCGCCCGGACTATGACGCGCTGCGCGGCAAAAAGTTCCTGCTCAGTTGGGGCTCTGGCGCGCTGGCCCGCTCATGGTGCAGCGTGCAGGCGGCGCTCCTGATCGCCTCGCGCCTGGGTATGCACGTCACGATGGCCCACCCGCAGGGATACGACCTCGACCCGCAGGTGATCGAGTGGACCAAGCAAAACTGCGCCGCCAACGGAACCTCGTTCGACGTCGTCCACGACCCCGACAGCGGCTACGAGGGCGCACACATCGTCTACTCCCGCAACTGGGTCACTCCCGAGGCCTACCAGGACGGCGCGCTCCAAAAGCAGGCCGAGATCGAAAAGGCAATGGCCTACACGGGCTGGACGACCACCGCCGGGCGGATGGCCAAGACCGACAACGCCATCTTTACCCACCCAATGCCGGTTGACCGGGGCAGCGAAGTGACCGACGAAGTAGCCTCCGGCCCCCGCTCCGCCGTCTACGACATCGCCGAGAACCGCCTGCACGTGCAAAAGGCAGTGATGGCGCTGACAATGGGGAATCTATAGGGGAGACGTATGAACAAAAAACGAAAACTGGCCGTCGTCGCTATCGGCGGCAATTCGCTGATTCTCGACAAGCAACACGAGGACGTGGCCTCACAAATGTACGCGGTGCAAGAGACCTGCAAGCACATTGCCGACATGATCGAGCGCGGCTGGAACCTGGTCATCACCCACGGGAATGGGCCGCAGGTGGGCTTTATCCTGCGCCGCAACGAGCTGGCCGCGCACGAGGTACACACCACGCCATTGGACCTGATCGGCGCGGATACGCAGGGATCGATTGGCTACATGATCGCCCAAGCGTTGGGCAACGAGTTCAAGCGACGCGGGATCGACCGGCCAATTGCCAGTGTGGTGACGCAGGTATTGGTGGATCAAAATGACCCCGGTTTTCAGAACCCCTCCAAGGGCATCGGCGGCTTTACCACCGAGGACAAGGCCCGCCAGTTCGAGGCCGACGGCTGGCGCGTGGTCGAGGACGCGGGGCGGGGCTGGCGGCGCGTCATTGCCTCCCCCATCCCGCTCAAAATCGTGGAACTGGAGGCCATCCGCACTCTGGTAGAGCAGGGGTTCATCGTCATCGCCGTCGGTGGCGGCGGCATCCCGGTAATCGAGGACGAGAACGGGAACCTGGTCGGGACGCGGGCCGTGATTGACAAGGACCGGGCGACCAGCCTACTGGCGCGGGAACTAAAAGTGGACCTGTTCCTCATTTCCACTGCTGTATCCCAGGTAGCCGTCAACTTTAACGAGCCAGACCAGCAATGGCTGGACGAGATGACGGCCGCTGAGGCCCGCGCCTACCAGGCCGCAGGCCATTTCAAGCCCGGCAGTATGGGCCCCAAGATCGAAGCGGTGCTTTCTTTCCTGGACGCGCACCCGGCCGGCAAGGCGCTCATCACCGACCCACCCAACATCGCGAATGCGCTGGACGGCAAAACTGGCACCTGGATAGTTTGCCAGTGATTGAGAACCTTCCCGAAAGCTGCGGATGTGTTGACTTTGATCAGAACTTGGCTCAAAAGCGCCTGTTGTACCTGGTCAGTGCATCGCGGCAGCTTTCGGGAAGGTTGACGCGCTGGACGGCAAAACTGGCACCTGGATAGTTTGCCAGTGATTTGGATGGTGGTATACTAGATAGTGTTGAAGGAGGTGATGACCCAGAGACGATAATCACAAACTTGGCCCAAACCTATTAACCCACTATTACCACCAAAAGGAGGAGCGAAAATGTTGTCTAAGAAAATGATGTGGCTCTTGGCCGCCCTGGTGATTCTGACTTTGGTACTGGGCGCTTGCACGAGCCCCCCGACAGAAGAGCCTGTCGTCGAAGAACCAGCAGAGGAACCGGCTGAAGAACCAGCCGAAGAACCCAGCGAGGGTGGTTTTGCCATCCCCGCAATCGAAGATGGCAAGTTCAACGTGGCCATGGTGCTCATTGGCCCCCATGACGACGGAGGCTGGAGCCAGGCCCACTACGAAGGGCTGGTATACGTTGAGGAGAATGTGCCCAATGTCCACACAGCCTACATCGAAAACGTGCCCGAAGGCTCCGAATCCGAGCAGGTCTTTCGCAGCCTCTCCCGCAAGGGCTTTGACCTCATCCTCGGCACGTCCTTTGGCTACATGGACTCGATGGAGATCGTGGCTGGCGAGTTCCCCGACATCATGTACATCCACCTCACCGGCATCAAGTCGAACGGGGAGAACTTTGGCAACCTGATGGGCGCCATGGAAAACATGAAGTACATGGCCGGGATGTTGGCCGGAGCGCGCGCCAAGATGGATGGAAATCCCAAGTTGGGCTATATGGCCACCTTCCCCATCCCCGAAGAGATCCGGCTGGGCAACGCCATCGCATTGGGCATGAGAAAGACGTGCCCCGAATGTACGATGGACGTGCGCTGGATCAACACCTGGCACGACCCCATCATTGAGAAAGAAGCCGCCGCTTCCCTCTTTGACGCCGGGGCGCAGGTGGTCTTTACCGGGGCCGACACGCCGGCAGTGGCCGATGTGGCCCAGGAAAAGGGCAAGTGGGGCGTGACCTACGACTGGTACGGCTCCTGCAAAGTGGACGCCTGCCTGACCGCCCCCTACTGGGTCTGGGGCCCGATCTATGCCGAAATCGCCCAGGGCGTCATTGACGGCACGTACACACCGGGTTGGCAGTACTTTGACGCCGACACCGGTGGCCTGGGTCTGTATGGCTTTATGGAGGGCGAGGAACTCACCCCTGGTGTGGCCGAGTTGCCTCCTGAGGTCATTCAGGAGGTACGGGACATTATGGCGAAAACACTGGCCGGCGAGTTCACCCGCTTTGACGTTTTCTCCGGTCCCATCTATGACAACCAAGGCAACCTGATTGTCCCCGAGGGCGAAGCGTTAGAACAGGTTGACTTGGATGCGTTCCCCGAATTCGGGCTGGGTTGCAAATACTGCATGAAGTGGTGGGCCGAGGGCATTACCGCCGAACTGCCCGAATAAAGTCCAGGCAACGACTATGAGCCTTGCGAAGGTTGGAACACCTTCGCAAGGCTCTGTTCAAGGAGATTGACATGGTCAACGCAGTCGAGATGCGGGGGATTGTCAAACGTTTCCCCGGCGTGCTGGCCAATGACCGGGTGAACTTTGATCTACGCACAGGGGAGATCCATGCCCTGTTGGGGGAGAACGGGGCCGGCAAGAGCACGCTGATGAACATCCTGGCCGGCCTCTACCGGCAGGAAGAGGGCACCATCCGCGTTCACGACCAGCCCGTCTCTTTTCGCTCCCCGCGTGCCGCCATCGAACATGGCATTGGCATGGTGCATCAGCACTTTATGCTAGTCCCATCACTGACGGTGACGGAAAACATCCTCCTGGGGCTGGACCAACCCCGCTTCTTTATGCAATTGCCCCAACGCCACCAAGAGATCGCTGTGTTAGAGGAGCAGTTCGGTCTCAAAGTAGCCCCTGAGGCCAAAATCTGGCAACTTTCGGTCGGCGAGCAGCAGCGGGTAGAGATTCTAAAAATGCTCTACCGGGGCGCGGATGTGCTCATTATGGACGAGCCAACCGCTGTCCTGGCCCCGCAGGAAGTTGACGATCTCTTCGTGACGCTGCGTTCGATGACGGCCGAGGGAAAATCCATCGTCTTTATCAGCCACAAACTGCACGAGGTGATGACCATCTCTGACCGCATCACCGTGCTGCGCAAGGGACGCATGGCGGCTGAGCCTTTGGAGACCCGGTCAACCAACCAGGCAGAGTTGGCCGAACTGATGGTCGGGCGCAAGGTCATCTTTACCGTGACCAAAGAGCCACGCGAGCCTGGTCAAGTGCTCCTCTCCGTCGAGAACGTCTGCGCGGAGAGCGACAAGGGGCTTCCTGCGCTCAAAGATGTGTCGTTCCAGATCCGTTCCGGCGAAATTCTGGGGATAGCAGGGGTGGCCGGCAACGGACAATCGGAACTGGCCGAGGTGATCAGCGGGCTGCGCGAGTGCACGTCCGGGACGGTGACCGTCGGCAGCCAGACCGTCAGCAATCAGCCGCCCAAAGTCGCCATTGATGCCAGTGTAGCCCACATTCCTATGGACCGCACCGGCGTAGGCTCATCCCCTAACCTGAGCATTGCCGATAATCTCATCATGAAAGCCTACCGTCACCCACCCATCGGCAAGGGGTGGGCCATTGATAGACAGACTGCCCGCCAGCAAGCCAACATCCTCAAGGACGACTATGAAATCATAGCCCCCTCCATTGATACCCAGACCCGGCTGCTCTCCGGGGGCAACCTGCAGCGCGTCATCCTGGCGCGGGAGATCTCGGGGCAGCCAAGCGT
>CAYQTW010000039.1:0-7252 GCA_964420485.1 uncultured Anaerolineales bacterium | reverse complement strand
GGCCGTCCAACCCACCCGTGGGCTAGACGTCGGCGCCATCGAAGGGGTGCATCGCCTGCTCTTGGAACAACGGCAAGCCGGCGCGGCCATCCTGTTGATCTCGGAAGAATTGGAAGAATTGTTCTCCCTCAGCGACCGCATAGCCGTGATCTATGAAGGGGAGATCATGGGGATGTTTGAAGAGCCGGACCAGGAAACCATCGGCTTGATGATGGCCGGGCAGAGGGGAGACTGGGAGCCTGGGAGACTGGGAGACAAGGAGATAGGGAAGGAGGAGCAATGACGAGCACTGAACAATCCAGGCAGTTTATTTTGCCATTTAGAGTTCGGGTCGAGCCTCGGTTGGACGTCCCCCGCTGGCTGCCCGCTGCTGTGTCTGTAGGAGCCGTCATCCTCGGCCTCATCCTGGGAGCCGTCGCGCTCCGCCTGGCCGGAGAACCCCATCCCTTTAAGGCTTATGCCAGTATTGTGCAAGTGCTGTTTGGCAGTTGGGGCGGCGTCTCTGATGTTCTGGTTCAGGCGACTCCGTTGATCCTGGTAGGGCTGGCCTGTTCGGTGGCCTTTAGCATGAAACTGTGGAACATTGGGGCCGAGGGCCAATTCTTTATCGGCGCGTTTGCCGCCAGCGCCATCGTGCTGGCCCCCGTCCTTCCGCCCGAGACGCCGGGCTGGATTTTCATCCCGGTGATGATGGTCGCCGGAATGATCGGCGGCGCGTTGTGGGGCTTTATTCCCGGCTATCTCAAGGCCAGGTTCAACGTCAACGAGATTATCACCACCTTGATGATGAACTATATCGCCATCGAGTGGAACAACTTTTTCATCTTTGGCGTGTGGAGCGAGGGTGGTTTTCAGATGAGCCCCCGCTTCCCCAGAACCGCCTGGCTTCCCCGTCTGGCTGACTATGCCAGGGATATATCCGAATTTGGAGGCCTGACGCTGCACCTGGGATTGTTGTTCGGGCCGGTAGCGGCCGTCATCGTCTGGTTCATCCTCTACCGCAGCAAGTGGGGGTACGAGATTCGGCTGGCCGGCGACAATCCCAAAGCGGCCCGTTACGCCGGCATCAACATTGCCCGCAACACAATATTGGTGCTAATGCTCTCCGGCGGATTGGCCGGCCTGGCCGGTATGGCCCAGATTTGCGGCGTGGTGCGTCGTCTGCAAGGGTCCATCTCTCCCGGCTATGGCTTTACCGGCATCATCATCGCCTGGCTATCTAAACTCAACCCGCTCATCGTCATCGTCGTCTCTATCTTTTTCGGCGCGTTGCTCCTGGCCGGGCGCGAAATGGGGCGCTCTGACATCTCTATGCTCATTCAGGGCATTATCCTTTTTGCTCTCATCGCCAGCGAGTATTTGTTGCGCCACCGGGTGCGGATCGTCCGCGCATAGTGCCTTGTCAAGACTGCTATGACGGCTGTCATTCTGAGCGAAACGCAGTGAAGCGAAGAATCTCACGCTACAGTGCCCAAACCGCCTGTCCAAGGCGAGATTCTTCGCCTCCGCTGCGCTCCGGCTCAGAATGACGAGTCATCAGTTTACGGTTGACAGAGCAGTAGGAGGACTGACTATGAATTGGACTATTATTCTGCAAGCGGGAATCGCCAGCGGGACAGTGCTCCTCTTTGCCACCATCGGCGAGGTGTTTGCCGAGCGTTCTGGAATCTTGAACCTGGGGCTAGAGGGAATGATGCTCATCGGCGCAATGTCTGCCTACAGCATGGCAGTCAATTACGGCAACCCGTGGCTGGGCCTCCTGGTGGCGATGAGCACGGCCGGGCTCCTGGCGCTGCTCCACGGCTTTGTCTGCATTCACTTGCAGGCAGACCAGGTGGTCAGCGGCCTTTCGTTGACCTTTTTGGGCACCGGCCTCAGCCTGGTGTTCGGTGAAGGGTTGAGCAAAGCGGGCGCCATCTCACTCCTGCCCAGACTGACTGTGCCGCTTCTCTCCTCCATCCCCTTCCTGGGCGACGTGCTGTTCACCGACCAGAGTATCATGGTCTACCTGGGCTACCTGCTGGCCCCAGCCGCCTGGTACTACATCAATCGCACCCGGCCGGGTATGCACCTGCGGGCGGTGGGCGAGTACCCGGCCGCCGCCGACACGATGGGGATCAACGTCTACAGAACGCGCTACTTGTACACCTTTGTCGGCGGCGTGCTGGCTGGACTGGCCGGCGCCACCATCAGCCTGGCTGTCTCCCCCGGCTGGTTCAGCCACATGACGACCTCTGGCCAAGGATGGATCGCCATTGGTCTGACGATCTTTTCCCAGTGGAACCCGTTGCGGGCGGCGGTCGGCTCCTACGCTTTTGGCGCGTTGCGGCGGCTGATTTTGGACCTGCAAGCCCCCACTATGCTCCTATTCTGGGATAACCCGTTCTACTACAACCCGTACTGGGGCTTTTTTCTCAAAATGATCCCCTACGCCTTTACCATCGTGGTGCTGGTGATCGGCTCGCGTGAGGCCATGCGCAAACGTCTGGGGGCGCCGGCGGCATTGGGGACTCCCTACGTCCGGGGGGTATAAAGGTGAGCAGCAATTGTTTACCTGGGTCAAGGCGCAACGGATGAAAAGCGGATAAACGGATGACCAGGCAGCAGATCAATCCCAACCATCGTTCTTATGGGAAGGCGCCATGCCGTCTCAGCCCGTGGCGACTACCCATCCGCTTATCCGTTACCTATCCGCTGCCGCAAGCACGACCCGGTAAAGTTCTGTAGTATCTGCTCAATAAAGTGGGGCAATGTAGCCGAGGTTTCCATACCTCGCGGGCATAACGCGCTATGGAAAGCGCGGCTACGTTAAAAGTGCCCCAGAATATTGAGATGATACGTTCTGTAGGACATGAAAGAGCAAGGGGGACCAACAGTGGATCATATTCTTGGCCTCAAATGCACCTTGTGCAGCGCAGAGTACGGCGTTGACGAGGTAGAATACGTCTGCCCCAAACACGGGGACGATGGCATCCTCGATGTCATCTACGATTACGGCCTGATCGCGCAGCGCATCAGTCCAAACCAACTAGCCAACGACCCAACCCGCTCAATCTGGCGCTATCTCCCTCTCCTCCCCGTCAACCCCGAGAGTGTGCGTGCAATGGGTGATCCGCTCATGTCCTGCAATCCGCTGTTCTCAGTAGGCTGGACGCCGCTCTACCCCGCGCCGCGCCTGGCCGCCGACCTGGGCCTGCGTCACCTGTGGGTCAAGGACGATGGTCGCCAGCCCACCGCCTCCTTCAAAGACCGCGCCTCGGCCATCGCCGTCGTCAAGACCCGCGAACTGGGCTACGATGTCGTCACCACCGCCAGCACCGGCAACGCCGCTGCCGCCCTCTCCGGCCTGTGCGCGGCAGTGGGCCAACCCAACGTCATCTTTGTGCCCAAAACCGCGCCCCAGGCCAAGATCGCGCAACTGCTGGCCTACGGCTCCATTGTCCTCCTCGTGGACGGCACCTACGACGACGCCTTCGAGTTGTGCCTGAGAGCCGCGCCCGAGTTCGGCTGGTACAACCGCAACACGGCCTACAATCCCTACATGTCCGAGGGCAAAAAGACCGCTGCCTACGAGATTTGCGAGCAACTGACGGCATCTGTAGGGGCGGGGTTTCCCCGCCCTTCCATCCCCAGTCCCGTAATGAGCGCGGAAACCGCGCCCCTACAGGCTCCCGATGTCATTTTCATTCCCGTCGGCGACGGCTGCATCATCGGCGGCATCCACAAGGGACTGCACGACCTGTTGGCACTGGGCTGGATCGAGCAAATGCCCCGGCTCATCGGCGTGCAGGCGTCTGGCTCCTCCCCGCTGGTGGACGCCTGGGAGCACGGCCTTGAGGCTACAGAGATGAAGCCGGTGGCGGCTCACTCCATCGCCGACTCCATCGTCGCCGGCCTGCCCCGCGACCGGATCAAGGCGCTGCGAGCAGTGCGCGAGACCGGCGGGGCCTACATCCGCGTGGACGATGAGGAGATATTGGCCGCCATCCCCGCGCTGGCCCAGGGGTGCGGCGTCTTTGCCGAACCCGCCGCCGCCGCCGCCTACGCCGGGCTGGTCGAGGCAGTCGAACAGGGACTGGTAGCTCCCGGTGAGCGCGTAGTCGTCCTGGCGACCGGCTCCGGCCTCAAGGATGTCGCCAGCGCGATGAAGGCAGTGGGGCGGCCCCACACCGTCGCGCCTGATTTGGACGACGTCAAACGGGTGCTGGCGGGAGAATAGTGGGAGGCAAGCGAGTCTGGCTCTGGTGGGCGCTGTCCGGCGCGGTCGCTTTATGGCTGCTGTGGATGACGCTGCGCCCCAACCAGACTGTCGCCGCCAATCTGTTGCCGCTGACCGCACCCGCCGCCGCGCAGTCCATCTCTGCACACCTGTTGATTGACCTGGCGGGCAACGTCGTCGTCTTTGTCCCGTTGGGGGCATCGCTGGCGCTGGCCCTGGGCGACAAGCCGGCGGGCCGGCGGTTGCTGCTGGCGACGCTCACCGGTGCCGGCCTCAGCCTGTGCATCGAACTGGCGCAGATGGCGCTACCCAGCCGCGTGGCGGCGCTGGACGATTGGCTGCTCAACACCGTTGGCACAGCCATTGGGGCACTGGTGGTCTGCCGCAAGCACTTTCCATCATGGATTGGACGAGGTAAAGCATAATTCAATGCGTGCCGATTTGCACATTCACACCACCGCATCCGATGGTTGCTGGACGCCGGAGCGTGTCGTGGCCGAGGTCGAGACCCAGGCCATCGGCCTCTTTGCCATCGCTGATCACGACACGATTGCCAACGTTCCTTCGACAAAAGCCCTGGCCCACGAGGCAGGGTTGGGCTTTCTGCACGGGGTCGAAGTCAACACCCGCCTGGACGGCCACATCTTTCATGTCCTGGCCTATGGCTTTGACCTGGAGGCCCCGGCCCTGGCTACGCTTCTACGCGAGAACAGGGCCAGAACGGATCGGTATAACGAGAACATTGTCCGCTGCCTCATAGCCGCCGGTTATCCAATTGACCTGGACGACTATTTCGCCTACGAATACGACCACACCCGTGGCGGCTGGAAGTCGCTCAACTTTGCGATTGACCGGGGTTGCTGCGCCGGTCTGGGCGGCTACTTTGATCTAATAGCCGATCTGCCCGCAGAGTTACCATCGTTCCCGCATCCGGCCCAAGCCATCGCTGTCATCCGGGCGGCGGGCGGCGTGCCGATTTTGGCTCACCCAGGGATCAGCCTGGCCCACGCGGGCGTCACCGAGAAAACACTGCGTCCCTTCCTCGACTTGCGTATTGCCGGGTTAGAATGTTATTCCCATTACCACGACGAGGCGACGACGCGCTTTTGTCTGGACTGGTGCAAGCGCCACGATCTGCTCATCACCGGGGGCTCTGACTGCCACGGCGCGTTCGCCGGACGTAAACTGGGTGTCCCGGCTGTAGATACCGCCGATCTGCGATTGGGCGAACTGTTAGAACACGGATAGGCGGGATTATCTGATCCGCCAATCCTGCTGATCCCCGTGTTCTCAAGAACACGGATGGGTGGGATTAACGGATCGGAGCAGCCAAAATCCGTTAAATCCTGCCAATCCGTGTTCTGAAACGCCAAGAAACATAATTTCACTTCACGGAGGACACACTTAATGATAGACCTGACCATCAACAAAGAACAACTCGAACGGACTGTGCAGCGAGCGCGAGAGCGTAATATCATCATCCCCACCTTTGCCCAGATGAGAGACCCCACGCTGGTCCCCGCCGGCGTCAAGGCCAGGCTCGAGGACATTGGCCTGTGGGACATTACCTCGCTCAACCTGTTCCGCATCACTTGGAAGAACGAACCCACAGCCCACGGAGGTGGGTACAGCGGCGTCAACTACCTGGAACTCCCCAAGTCTCTGACGGGGGTTGATGCCCGCATCATCGCGCTGGTGGGCAAGTGGTTCCCCACCGGCTCCCACAAAGTCGGCGCCACCGTCGCCTGCCTGGTGCCGCGATTGGTCACCGGCCAGTTCGACCCCACCTTCCAGAAAGCGGTCTGGCCCTCCACGGGCAATTATTGCCGGGGCGGGGCCTACAACTCGACCCTGCTGGCCTGCGAGTCGGTCGCTATCCTGCCCGAGGAGATGAGCCGCGAGCGGTTCGAGTGGCTCTCTCAAGTGTCGGGCGAGGTCATCGCCACCCCCGGCTGCGAGAGCAACGTCAAAGAGATCTTTGACAAGTGCTGGGAACTGCGGCAGACCCGCGACGACATTGTCATCTTTAACCAGTTCGACGAGTTCGGCAACCACCTGTGGCACTATGAGGTCACCGGCCACGCGATGAAGGAGGTGTTGCAGCAAGAGATGGGGCCGCGGGACACCTACCGGGGCGTGGCGCTGACCACCGGATCGGCCGGCACCATCGGCTGCGGCGATTACCTGAAAGAGATCTTTCCCACCAGCAAAGTCGTCGCCAGCGAGGCGCTCCAGTGCCCCACGCTGATGTTGAACGGCTTTGGCGGGCACCGCATCGAGGGCATTGGCGACAAGCACGTGCCCTGGATCCACAACCTCAAGCACACCGATATGATAGTGGCGATTGACGACGAGGCGTGCATGAGCCTGGTGCGGTTGTTCAACGAGCCGGCCGGCCGCGCCTACCTGGTCGAGCAGGGCGTGCCGGAGGAACTGGTGGAGCAACTCGACCTCCTGGGCATCTCTAGCATCGCCAACGTCCTGTCCTGTATAAAGTTTGCCAGGTGGTACGAACTGGGTGAGCACGACATTGTTCTCACCGTCTTTACCGACTCGATGGAATTGTACCAGAGCCGATTGCGAGAGTTGCACGAGGAGCACGGCGAGTACACCACAGTGGACGCGGCCGCCGACTATCACCGCTATCTGATGGGCTGCACGGTAGATTACGTGGAGGAACTGGGCTACTGGGACCGCCGCCGCATCCATAACCTGAAATACTATACCTGGGTCGAGCAGCAGGGCAAGACCTACGAAGAGATCCAGGCCCAGTGGTACGAGCCCGACTACTGGAACAGCATCCACGGCCAGGTCGAGGAGATTGACGCGCTGATTGAGCAGTTCAACGAGAAGACGGGGTTGCTGGAGGAAATGAACAATAACAAATAGCCAATGACAAACCTCAACGACCAGACCCGCATCTGGGGGCCTGGTCGTTTGTCGTTTCAGTCACTTTCAGGTAGCATTGTAAAGTCATGTCAGAAGTTTACCAATTGACATAATCTCAGCACCTTACCAATCGACATAACCAAT
>CAYQTW010000038.1:0-13420 GCA_964420485.1 uncultured Anaerolineales bacterium | reverse complement strand
GGTGGACACCGAGACCGGCGAGTTGCGCGTTCTGCGTGTCGTCTGCGCCGACGACGTGGGCCAGGCGATCAACCCGCAGAACATTGTCGGCCAGATCGAGGGGGGCGTGGTGCAGGCGGTGGGCTGGGCCACCTGCGAGAATTTCATCACCGCCGAGGGGCGCGTGCTGACGCCATCCCTCAGCACCTACCTGATCCCCACCATCGGCGACGTGCCGGAGCGGGTGGACTCGATCATCGTCGAGCACCCCGACCCGCGCGGCCCGTGGGGTGCGCGCGGGATGGGCGAGATGCCTTTCATTCCGCTGGCCCCGGCGCTCGTCGCCGCCGTCCACGACGCCACCGGCGTCTGGTTCGATGAGTTACCACTGACGCCAGAGCGGGTGCTGGGTGGGTTGAAGGAGTAAGCGACATGTTCCATTCATCCGACCGTGTCCTCGTCGCCATCATGAACAACCGGCGCGACTTTGAGACCGCGCGGGACGAGGGCTGGTATCGCGTCCCCCAAAAGCACGCGCCCCAGAGCACCACCGAGGCGGCTGTGCTGGCTTTTTACTTTACCAAAGCCTTTGGCGACGAAAAGTGGTCCGTCCGCTGGTACGGCCCCGTGCGCGGCCACGAACTGGTTCGCCGCCGCGACCTTTTTCCCGACCAGATTGACCATCCCCGCGCCGACGAGGTGTACTACAAACTCCAACTGGGGCCGCTGATGCAATTGGAGCGGCCCATCCTCAGCCTGCGCTGGCGGCGCATCACCTTTATCGAGACCTCGTGGGACCGCCTCACCGCCGCCGAGGAGGTCAACGACCTCTACGCCTCCGGCGCCGATGGCCTCTACGTCACTCTCAAGGAAGCGGGCTTCTGGCCGGAGCGCGAGTTTGAGGTGCGGGAGAGCGGTGTGGAGTACACGGTGGACCTGGCGATTCCCTGCCAGGAGGGCGCCGTGACCATCGCCGTGGGCGACCGGCCCGCCCCCGCCGGCGTCCTGCGTGATCCCGACTCACAGGCCGTGCGCCGGGCAGTCGAACGTCTGGGTGGCGCGCTGCCCCTCCGTCGGTAAGTAAAAGCATGCTAGACCCAACAGAAACGCCCCGCCGCCAACCACTGGGAGATGGCCTGGTGCTGCGCACCGCCGCTGACGAGCACGACGTCGAGCGTGTGGCAGAGTTCAACAGCGCCATTCACGGTCCAGAGGTCGGCCCGCTGATACGCAACCTGGGGTTTGACGCTGCGTTGGCCACTCTACAACACCTCAAGACGCTGGTCATGGAACGTGACAAGCCCGGCATCCGGCTCAACCTGCCCGCCGATTGCACACTGATGCGTCTGGCCCGTTCGTTGGGCGCCCACGACCTGGGCACTTGTGCCTGGCAGATCCACGTTCCCGACCTGAACGCGCTACTGCGTGCGCTGGCGCCCGTGCTTGAGCGCCGGATCGCCGAATCACCTTTCGCTGGACTGACCCGCGATGTGCGGTTGAGCCTCTACCGCGAGACCATCGGACTGCGTTTCGTGGCCGGCCGGCTGACCGAGGTCGCCAACCTGGGCTTTATCAGCGGAGAACCGATCCGTTTCCCCCCCGTTAAAGTCCATCTCGCTGGTGCTGGGGTACCGGACGGTGGAGGAACTGCACGCCGCCTACCCGACGTGAGCATCGCCCCGGCCTGGCGGCTGCTGGTGGATACGCTGTTTCCGAAAGTGACGTCGTTTATCTACACCATCTACTGAGCCGGCCAGATCAAGCAATGCGGCAAAAGTAGGAGTGTTCACCCCACGAGCGTTTGCTCTTTGGCGGCATTATGCTATAGTTGCGATACCAAATTGCCAGATTCAGGTTGAGCAGATTGGATTCACCAAGATCGGTTGATAGGAGAGGGCTTGGATGCGACAACCGAAAGTTGCCGAGCAGCGCAAATACGGGGTTCTCAACGTCGAGGACGCAAGAGCCATTGCCGGGACATGGCTGGAGGCCGCCAATCTGGCGAACGTGATTGGCTTCGGGCTGCCAGAGATTGACGACAGATACCACGTGTGGCGCGTGCCTCTCCTGGGCCAGGCAAAAGGGGAGCGAATGGGTGAGGTTGTGATAGACGCCCGTTCTACACTGGTCGTTGAGAAACAGACGACACGCCCGGAGGTACTCGAGGCCCGTTTGCTGGGGCGAAACGCGGACACACACAGACGTCGGAAGCGGGCCAGGGAGCCCTACATTCTATCCTCACTCCGTAACACCATTGCCTGTGGCGATTGCGCGGAGATACTGCAGGATCTGCCGGCGATGTCGGTGGATCTGGTGTTCACGTCACCGCCATATTACAACGCCCGCCCCGAGTACACGGACTATGTGAATTATGAAGAGTACCTCTTGAAAATGCGCCAAGTGATTCAGGCTGTCCATAGGGTGCTGAATGAAGGCCGTTTTTTCGTCATGAACGTGTCGCCGATATTGATCCGTCGTACCAGTCGCAACGCATCTTCCCGCCGTATTGCCGTGCCTTTTGACATACACCGTCTTTTCATCGAGGAGGGATACGACTTTGTTGATGACATCTTGTGGGTAAAGCCAGAGGGCGCGGGTTGGGCGACTGGCCGCGGGCGTCGTTTTGCTGCCGACCGTAATCCTTTGCAATACAAACCGGTGCCGGTTACTGAATACATATTGGTGTATCGCAAGCACACGGACAAATTGATTGACTGGAACATCCGGGCCTACCCTGATCAGGAAGCGGTGAAGGCCTCGCACATCGAAGACGGGTATGAACGCACCAACATCTGGAAAATCAAGCCAGCCCACGATCCTCGGCATCCCGCCATCTTTCCGCTGGAATTGGCGGAAAAGGTCGTGCGCTACTATTCGTTCAAAGGTGATGTGGTCCTCGACCCTTTCGCCGGTATCGGCACGGTGGGAAAGGCAGCCGCCAGACTCGGACGGCATTTCGTCCTGATCGAGATCAACCCCGAGTACGCGCGTATCATCACTGAAGAAGCCAAGCAATGGCTGGGGAAAGCGGGTAAAGATGTTTTGACGATCAATTGTCCCCATATTGATGTTTCTGATATGTTGTTTTAAGCAGGAGATAGGCTATGACAGATACACAAATCAGCCTCATAGACCTGGTGTCTGATGAAGCGCGTGACTTGCTTTCACTTTCTGGCTCCGACTTGGTCCAGCACATCGGTTGGGATGTTGTCCGTGGCGTAGTGTACGACGTACTCACCGGTCGGAACCTGAGAGATTCGACCGAGATGCTTACTCGACGTCGGCTGGCTTTGTTGAACGCCTCACTGGTGAGCCTGTTTCTCAAGGGAACCAACCTATCAGCAAATTTCGTAGAACGGCTGCCTGATTTGGCCGCTGTCACTTTGCAACAAAAGAGATTACGTAAAGCCGAGCGTTGGCTGGCCCAGTGGATGTTGGGTCTAAACGACAAGGCGTTTCAGAACGTGCTGCGGGACAAGCCAGAGGCTTTGGACGCCTACAAAGAGCGGTACATTGCCGTCTGTCGGGAGGCTATTGCCAACTGTGAGACCGAACATGGGACATTGAGCGGACATCTCGAACTGAGCAGTGGAGCCAAAGCAGAGTTGAACTGGACGTTTTTTGTCTATCTCCTGACCGCTACTGGAGCACAAACCCTGGCTATTCGGGGCTCAGAAAAGTCCACCTACGGCAAACTGTTTGAACGGCTTGTGCTTGGCTCACTGCTGTACATTCTGGGGTTCGAGATGGTCTCACCTGAACAGCCCGATAAATTGGAGCGTGTCTTCTGGTTGTCATCTCGTGGGGAAAAGCGAGAAAGCGATGCCACTCTGCTGTATGAGGCTGGCAAAGGTGTGAGATTTGACATCGGCTTTATCGGGCAAGGCAATCCTGAGATATCCCTCGACAAGGTGTCCCGATTCGAGCGTGAAATGCAACTTGGACATTCCCAGTGGTACATGGCGACTATCATTTTGGTGGACCGTATTGGGCGCAAAAGCCGCATTGTCAGATTGGCGCAGGAAATCGGGGGTACAATCATCCAGATGAGCATGGGCTATTGGCCACAGCAAGTAGCGCAGGTGCTGCATCAGGAAATTGGTTTCGAACACGAACTGCTGACGATGGATGAATCTCAAATCGCAGACTATCTCAAGTCCCGGTTACAGCAAGTCCCCTTGCAGGATTTCATATAACATCTTTCCTGCGGATCTCAATGGACGAAGCAACCCTGATCACCGCCGCCCAGCAGGGCAAGGTTGATGCCTTTAACGAATTGGTGCTGGCCTACCAGTGCCAGGTCTACAACCTCGCCTATCGTATTATGGGCGACCCCGCTTCGGCCGCCGACGCCACCCAGGAAGCCTTCATCTCTGCTTACCAAAGCCTGGCCCGCTTCCGCGGCGGCTCCTTCAAGTCCTACATGATGCGCATCGTCGCCAACCGCTGCTACGACGAATTGCGCCGCCGCAAGCGCCGCCCGGCCAAGTCGTTCGAGGATTTCGGCAATGTAGACGAGGATGCCAACCCGGCGCTGATCAACGGACACGAGGGGCCGGAGGAGTACGCCGAACGACAGGAAATGGCCCGCCTGCTCCAGGCCGGCATCGAGACGCTCCCCCCTGGCCAACGCATCACATTGGTCCTGTCCGACGTGCAGGGGTTGAGTTACCAGGAGATAGCCGAGGCGACGGATGTACCGCTGGGAACAGTGAGATCACGCCTGGCGCGGGCGCGGGGCAAACTGCGCGATTACCTTCGCACGCACGGGGAACTTTTGCCCGCGCAGTACCGTCTTGAGTGATAGGGGACTGGGGGACTAGGAGACGAGGGACAAACACTGATGAGATTGTTCACATGGGGAGCAAGGAAACGGGAGCGGCGCGATGAGATGCTCTCGGCATACGTGGACGGTCAATTGAGCGCCGGGGAGCGGGTACGCCTGGAAGCGCAACTGGCGGCCGACTCGGCGTTGCAGGCCGAACTGGAGGCGCTGCGCCACACTGTGGCGCTGGTGCGCGATTTGCCCCCGGTTCCCCTCCCGCGCAACTTTATCCTGCCCCAGGAGATGAAAACATCGGTGGCGGCTCGCCCGCGGCCGGCGCGACGAGTGCGCCCCCGCCGCGCCTGGGCTGCCCCGCTTCTGACAGCCGCGACCGTCGTCGTCAGCCTTTTCTTTGTCGTCGTCCTGGCCGGTGACTTGCTGCTCTCCGGCATGGGGGGGCAGGCCTTCGCACCGGCATCCGCGCCGCATAAGGAGGCCCCTCAGGTGGCAATGGAACCCGCGCCGGTCAGTGAAGAAATTGAGGCTGAGGCTGAGGCTGAAGGTGAGATTGAGGTTGAGGTTGAGAAAGCGATACCCGCTGCCACCTCGATCCCAATACCAGCGGAGGTTCCGCCCAGAGCGGCGACTACAGCCACCCCCGGGGCGGAGCACTACGGTGTGGAGACGCCAGAAGATGTGGAAGCCACCGCGTTGGCAGCAGAAGGCGGCGGCCCGGTTGAGGAGGACAATGCCCTGGCGCCATCTCCTGGCCCGGCTGCGATGGAGGAAGCCGCAGCGGCCCCAACTGCTCCGGCCGCGGCAACGGTGGTGATGAAAAAAAGTGTGGGTGAGGCCGAGCCCACTCCAAGCGAGGTGGCCCAGGTTGCACCCCCGGTAGCCGGCGAGGAGGAAAGAGGGGTATCAGAAGGTGAAGACGTCGAGCCGGCCTCAGTCTCGTTGTGGCGGGTGCTGCAAGTTGCCCTGGGCTTGACGGCGTTGGCGCTGGCGCTGGTCACTGTCTGGGCTTGGCGTGTTCGTCGCCAATGAGGAGGCCATCTTGTCCCACACCCTCGAACTGAACTATTGCCCCCGCTGCGGCCGCGCGCTGGAGGACCGCGAGGCCTTTGGGCGGGTGCGGCGCTTTTGCCCTGCCTGCGAACTCGTCATCTTCCGTGACCACAAGGTCGCCGCCGGCGTGCTCGTCGCGCACGAGGGCCAGGTGCTTCTCGTCCGCCGGGCGGCAGGGCCGCGCCAGGGATTCTGGTCCTTCCCCGCCGGCTTTGTCGAGTTCGGCGAGCACCCGGCTGTGGCCGCCGTGCGCGAGTGCCGCGAGGAGACCGGGCTGGAGGTCGAGATCACTGGCCTGCTCGACGTCATCGGGCCGGAACCGGATGGCGCAGCCAGTATCGTCATCGTCTACTGCGCCCGGCCAGTGGGGGGCGAACTGGAGGCTGCCGACGACGCAGGCCAGGCTGCCTTCTTCACGTTCGACGGAGACAAACTCCCGCCGTTAGCCTTCCGCGCCACGCGGGTCGCCCTCGACAAATGGCGCGATTCCCCACTGCGCCGCGTCTAGTCCGGCTGGTATGTCTTGGGCGCGAAAGCGACAACCGGCAAGCCTGATCTCGCGCCCAAGATGCTCGCGCCAATCGTTGACCAGCACGTGCAACAGGTTGGCGCCGCCGGGAAAGGAGACGGCAACCAAATTGACCCGGCCGCGCAGACTAGCCGCGCTAAAATCCGCGTAACCGGTAAAGACGGTGTCGTGAACGACGAGGCGCCCGTCGCTCTGAATACCCTGGCCGTTAAAGTCCCCTTCAAAGACACAGTCCTCGATCAACAGACTGGAGTAAAAGTAAGCCTGCTTGAAATGGGCCGCCGTGACGCGACAGCCGACCAACTCGACCATCTCGTAAAAGGTGCGGTTCTCCAGATCGAGTCCATTGAGAAGGCAGTTGTGCAAGATGACAGGCTGGTAAATGCCGCGCAGGTCTTCGCCGCAGAGCCAGCGACTCACGACCAATGGGTCGAGGTCGAGTAGACCAACGACCCGCACGTCCTGAATGGATTCGCCGATACTCAGGTGCTCGAGCGCCTGACGTGACGGCATGTCTCTCAGCCTGATTGATGGTGACATTTCCAATTTCGTAACCCAACTCCCAATCAAGTATACACCAAGTAGCGCATCCTGCGCATTTCGGTTGGGTTACAGAAACGTGTCTGGGCGCGGAAACGACCGCGCATCCCGCACTTGACAGGTCGAACCTTATGGG
The DNA here is from genome assembly GCA_964420485.1 of uncultured Anaerolineales bacterium. Classification (GTDB taxonomy): domain Bacteria; phylum Chloroflexota; class Anaerolineae; order B4-G1; family B4-G1; genus CAYQTW01. Next base: position 6,403 of record CAYQTW010000038.1, on the reverse strand, counting down.
GTATTCTTCCACTCGTCCCCGATGTTCAATCTTTATCCAGACAGGAGGATTTTCATGAGCCAACAACCTTATGACGCATCATCCTCGGCTGCGCCGCCGACCAACGGTATGGCTATCGGCAGCCTCATCGCCAGCGTCCTGGGGCTGACTTTGTTCCCTACCATAGGTAGTATCATCGGCCTCATCTTGGGATACATGGCCCGCGACCAGATACGCGATAGTAGGGGAACAATGACCGGTGAGGGCCTGGCGACGGCGGGCATCATTATGGGCTGGATCGGCGTCGCACTGGCAGTGATCGGGATTTGCCTGGTGGTACTGATGACGGTTGGCCTGATAGGTGTGCCGTTCGGAATCACCATCTGCTCAGGCCTGGGCAACACCTTTTAGGCTCAATTGAGGCAACACAATTCTCATCGAGTTCATAGTAACGACTCGAGTCGTTTTGGCCGCATAACCAGCGACTAAAGTCGTCACTACGGACTTGGCCCCTTCGCGCGGGGGCGGTGATTGTCACGCCACGGTTTTTACTTTTTTCCCGTCACCAGGAAACGGCACGCCTCTGCGCCCATGGCCCGGCACTCGATTTCGCGCACCTGGTAGTCACGCCCCGTGGCCCATTTTACCGCCTCGCTGATGGAACCGACGTAGAGGTGGCAGACGGGGTGCTTGGCTTGGCGGCCATAACACAGCGCACAGGAAAAGTCGGCAAAGACAGTCCCCTCCGGCGTTTCTAGCACCTCGATGTGAGTCTCCTCGTCCACATCCATCAGCGCCTTGGCCATCTGGGTGAGGATGAACTTGACGCGCATCTTTTGCGGCACGACCTTTAGCGCCACGCCGGCCACACCCATCAACGCCGCCTGTTCCTCGACGCCGTAGCGGAACGAGGCGCGACCAACGCGCCGCAGCATACCTTTGCCAGCGCGTCCATAGAATTCCTCCACCGCCTGGTTGAGGGCCGCGTATTCGGCCGCGGTTGCGCCCAGTTCCATGTTGTTGGGCGGCAGTTCGTCAACGTACTGCTCCAACCCGGCCTGGCGCAGCACCACCTTGAGCCCGCGTTCGCCCATCACATCGCCAATTGCCAGGATCGCCTGGCGCATTAGTGCGTTGGTAAAGAGCCACTTTTCCGGTTCCTGACGTTCTCTGGACATACGATCCTCCTTTGCTATAACTGCAATTTCCACACCGTCACACAATCCCCTGTTGGCTCAAACCCAAAACGACTATACAGCCGCCGGGAACGGCGGTTGTCGCTCTGAGTGTTGAGCGTGATCCGCTCTGCCCCCTGTTGCCAGAGATCGCGTATTGCGGCGCACAGCAACGACGTGCCGATGCCGTGGCCCTGATGGGCCGGTTGCACGGCAATGCGGTTGAGATGGGCCGCTGGCAGGCACAGTTTCCCCGCAGCGTACCCCACCACCTCGCCCGCCATTTGCGCCACGGCAAAGTGGGACGACGTGGCGGCCCTCCGGCACATAGTGGCCTGGCTGTGCCACCAGTGGGCAGTGAACGCAGCCCGGTCCACGGCCACGATTGCCGGGATGTCTGCATCTGACGCCGGGCGCACGTGGGCGGGCGTGGCGTTTGCGCGGGGCAGAGCGCGGTCGAGTTTGACCAGCGTTATCACCTCCACCAGTGGCGCAAAGCCACGCGCCTTCAGATGCGGCCCAGCCCAGCCTCCATAGTCCATCCATGCCAGTTTGCGTGCTCCGTGGCGGCGCAGTCCGTCAAGGACAGGGGGAAGCGCCAGGTCGAGCCATTCGTCAACGTCCAGCGCATCGTCCAAGGCGGCCAGCCGTACCCACGCTACGGGCGATTCGTCAGGCCACGCAAAGAGCGCGCCTACCACGCTCCCCTCCTGCTCGATTAGGATAAACAGATCGTCCGTGAGTATCCTCTCAATAGGTAGGGGCGAACCCTTGCGGTCGCCCTTGTAGGCAGGAGCAAGTCCTGCCCCTACCCCAGGATATTGAGCAGATACGTCCGTGAGATGTTCTTCCCACCACCACAGTTGGGGCAAAACGCGATGCGCCCTCCGGTTGAGCGCCTTGATGGCCGGCAGGTCGTCTGAACGAGCCCTTCTCACTTTTATGCTCATTGGCTCCTACTTTAGCATATTGTGCGCTAGAGGTCAAGTTCATTTGCCTTTTTCCCATACTTGGTGTACACTACAGACATAAAACACAAATCGGATTGGCAATCTGACCTACAGCGGCTAACAAAGTCGCCCCACTTACATACAATCACGGAGTACACAGCAATGGCTGATAAAGGACGACAAAAAGCGTTAGAGATGGCGCTGGCGAACCTGACCAAACGTTTCGGCGAGGGCACTGTGATGCGCCTGGGAGAAGCGACCCATCTGGAAGTCGAGGCTATCCCCACCGGCGCTCTGGCGCTCGATCGCGCCCTCGGCATAGGCGGCATCCCGCGCGGTCGTGTCACCGAGGTCTACGGACCTGATGGCGCCGGCAAGACGACGCTCGCCCAGCACATCGTCGCCGAGGCTCAGAGGCGCGATGGCGTGGCGGCCTACATTGACATGGAGCACGCCATTGACCCAGCCTACATGCAAAAGTGTGGCGTGGACGTGGACAACCTGCTCATCTCGCAGCCTGATACCGGCGAGCAGGCGCTAGAAATCGCCGAGACCTTTATCCGCTCCGGTGCGATAGACATCGTCATAGTGGACTCGGTGGCTGCGCTGGTGCCTCGCGCAGAGATCGAAGGAGAGATGGGGGATTCCCACCCTGGCCTCCAGGCGCGTCTGATGAGCCAGGCGCTGCGCAAGTTGAGCGGGGCCATCAAGCAATCCAACACTGCCCTGCTTTTCACCAACCAGTTGCGGGAGAAAATTGGGGTGATGTTTGGCTCTCCGGTGACGACCTCTGGTGGACGCGCACTCAAGTTCTACGCCTCGGTGCGGCTGGACATTCGGCGTATCGCCGCCATAAAGGACAAGGGTGAGGTGATCGGGAACCGGACGCGGGTGCGGGTGACAAAGAACAAGGTAGCGCCGCCGTTTCGGGTGGCAGAGTTCGACATTATGTACGATGAGGGAATCAGCAGGGCGGGAGATCTATTGGACATGGCGGTAGAGTTAGGGGTAGTCGAGAAACGGGGTTCGTACTATTACCACGAGGGGGAGAGTCTGGCGCAGGGACGCGAGAACGCCAAACGATTCTTGCGCGAGCATCCCGACGTCGCCGACCAGATTGAAACTGTCGTCCGAGAGGAACTGGTTCCACCCGTCGCCGTGCCCGAGATTGAGGAGACTGATGAAATTGAGGAGGCCAGCGAGTCGGATTGACCGATCTGGTGCTCCAATTCTGTTTCACTGGCTGGAAACATAGCCACGAGTTGATCTTGAGAATACCGGCGTTTTTCAAAGACGCTGGGTGAGTTTAATCCTTCTCTGATGCACAAAATTGCTTTGCCAAGAACCTGTTCGACAAGCGAGGCACTGTTCCTGTTTATCGCTCCCCGTGCTGCTTTTCGCATCCCGCAGCCAGATCACCGAAACAAGTTTCGGTTTCCATTCGAATCATAAAAGTACAAAGGACGGGCTAGGTAGTAATGCGGGGCGGCAAAATATTTTTCCAGATGGGTTAAAGTATTGGGAGTGAAACGAGAGGAACTCGCGCCTGCCGCAGCAGGGCGATTGCAACGGGCAGTCGGGCCCGCTGTCTGATCAAGAAGGTTACACCTTGCCCCTGACAGGGTAAAGGTATCACTGACTCAATGTTATCAAGTTAAGAGATGAGAGAACCAGACCTGCCAGGTTTTATGAGGCACTTTTGAACGGAAATACACTGTTAATCGTGTCGAATCTGGCTCACAAAAGCTCTGGCGGAAACCTGGCAGGTCTTTACAATCCTTGATGGCATTGGTCACTGACTCCATTTTGAGATCAACGCTGACGCTTACACGTTAACGTAAGCCGTGGCTTTCCAAGCCACGGCTTTATTTTGTGATTATCGGTATCCGTTAATGTCCTGGAATCCGTGTTCTTTATGGCAGGGACGATCACAGCGCTAAGATTTCAGAAACGCAATAAAGACCGGGTCAACGTCTATCTCGACGGTCAATTCGCTTTTGGGCTGACCGCCATCGAAGCGGTTCGCCTGCGGGTGGGTCAAATGTTGAGCGACGATGACGTTGCCCGGCTGCAGGTGCAGGATGAGGTTGAGCGGGCTTACGAGCGCGCACTCTATTTTTTATCGTACCGTCCTCGCAGTGAGGCTGAAGTACGCCGCAATCTGCGCAAGAAAAATGTGGAGGATCGAGTCGCCGAGGTCGTGGTCGAGCGCCTGACGCGGACGGGGTTGCTAGACGATCAGGAGTTTGCCCGCTATTGGGTGGAGAGCCGGCTGCAATTCAATCCCAGGGGAGTGCGTGCCCTGCGTCACGAATTGCGGCAAAAAGGGATTTCGGATCCTGTCATCACCGACACGCTGGCGGACTTTAACGAGGAGGCCGCCGCCCGCAAGGCAGCGGAAGCCGGTGTGCGCCGGTTGGCATGCCTGGAAGGGCGTGATTTCCGCCGCAGATTGGGGGCGTACCTGGCGCGTAGGGGCTTCCCTTACGCGATGATTGGGCCACTGGTCGAGGAAATGCTGGAGGGAGCATGCTGCGAGGCTATATCTGACATCGAAAGTGAGGAAAAAAGATGACGAATGAATGGATAATTACCATAGTAGCAACGGTTCTGGCGTTGGCTGCCGGCTTTGGGTTGGGCTTTTTGATTCGACGTTACACTGTTGACACCAGGATAAAGAAGCAGCAACAACAGGCTGAGCAAGTGTTGGAGAAGGCAAAGAAAAAAGCCAGTGAGGTTGTGCTGGCTGCCAAGAATAAAGCACTCGAAGCCCGGAACGCGGCGGAGAAGGAACGGGAACGGCGTCGCGCGGCCCTGCGACGAGAGGAGGAGCGTCTCCAGCGGCGGCGCGAGAAGGTGGATCACCGTCAGGAACGGTTAGAACAGCGAGAACAAGCCCTCAGCAAACGTCAGAGTGCCCTGGACAAGCAGCGTAACCAGATAGAGCGAATGCAGCAAGAACAGACGGTGGCGCTGGAACGGGTGGCCGGACTGAGCCGCGAGGAAGCCAAACAGGAACTTTTAGAGATCGTCAAGGAGGAGACCCGGCAAGACATGGCACGGGTGATTCGCCAGGTGGAGGCCGAAGCCAAGGAGGAGGCTGACGCGCGCGCCCGCAAGGTCATCACGGCTGCTATCCAGCGCGTGGCAAGCGAGCAGGTAGCCGAATTAACAGTCTCCACAGTCCCGCTGCCCTCCGACGATATGAAGGGACGCATCATCGGCCGCAGTGGACGCAACATTCGGGCCTTTGAGAAGGCCGCCGGCGTGGACGTGGTGGTAGACGATACGCCTGAGGCGGTTACTATCTCTTGCTTCGATTCTGTGCGTCGCGAAGTCGCCCGTCGGGCCATGGAGCGGTTGGTGATGGACGGACGCATTCACCCGGCACGCATCGAGCAGGTCGTCGCGGATAACCGGAAAAAAGTTGACCGTATCATCCGCGAGGAGGGCGATCGAGCGGCCTACGAGGCTGGTGTTCCTGGGCTGCATCCCGAACTCACTAAACTGCTGGGACGACTGAGATTCCGCACCAGTTACGGACAGAACCAGTATACTCACGCCATTGAGACAGCCAAACTGGCGGGGATGCTCGCGGGGGAACTGGGCGCCAACGTTGATGTGGCCCGCGCCGGGGGACTGTTGCACGACATCGGCAAGGCGGTGGACTTTGAGATGGATGGAACACACGCGCTCATTGGCGCCGAAATCTGCCGTCGCTACAGTGTATCGGAAAAAATAGTGCACTGTGTAGAAGCCCACCACCACGAAGTGGAACAGAACTCTGTCGAGGCTGTCATTGTCGAGGCCGCCGACGCTATCTCTGGCGCCAGGCCAGGGGCGCGCCGCGAGAGTCTGGAACGTTACCTCAAGCGCATCCATACCCTGGAAGGGATCGCCAAGTCATTCGATGGGGTGGCGGAGTCTTATGCCATTCAGGCTGGTCGGGAGATCCGGATCATTGTCAAGCCCAAAGAGATTGACGATCTGGCGACGTATCGCCTCTCCAAGGACATTGCCAGCAAACTCGAGGAGAGCATGGAATATCCGGGGCAGATCAAGGTGACGGTGATTCGCGAGGTGCGGGCGGAGGAATATGCCAAGTAGATTGAGGGATTGGTAGATTGGGAAGCGACTCTTGTCATTCTGAGCGGAACGCAGTGAAGCGAAGAATCTCAGTATCATCTCAATATTCTGGGGCACTTTTAACGTAGCCGCGCTTTCCATAGCGCGTTATGCCCGCGAGGTATGGAAACCTCGGCTACATTGCCCCACTTTATTGAGCAGATACGAATCTCA
>CAYQTW010000037.1:0-13469 GCA_964420485.1 uncultured Anaerolineales bacterium | reverse complement strand
GCGGTGGCAGTGCTGGTCGGGTTGAAACTCTCGACGCGCAAGTCGAAGGTCTTCCCCTACGGCCTGTACAAACTGGAGAACGTGGTCGCCGTGGTGTTGGCGGGGATGATCTTTTTCACCGCCTACGAGATCGCCCACGATGCCATCTTTGCGCCTACGCGCCTGGCCACGGTGAGTCCCTGGATGCTAGGAGGCGTGATCGTGGCGACGGCCATTCCCCTTGTCTTTAGCCACTTTGAACTGCGCGCCGCACAGGAGGCCAACTCCCCTTCCCTCATCGCCGAGGCGAGGGAATACCGCACTCACGTCTTCACCTCGGGCCTCGTCTTCGCCGCGCTTCTGGCCCAGCGGTTCAACTTCCCGCTGGACCGCGTCGCGGCGCTGGTCATCGTCATCGCCATCGGTAAGACGGGCTGGGATTTGCTGTCCGATGGGATGCGCGTGTTGCTGGACGCCTCGCTGGACACCGACACCATCCTACGAATCCGGGAGATCATCGCCGCCGAGCCGGTGGTAGCCGAACTCAAATGGGTCACCGGGCGCAACGCGGGCCGCTTTCGCTTCGTCGAGGCCGAGGTTACGCTGCGTATCCGCGACCTGGAGAAGGCGGAGGCGACCACACGACGCATCGAGACACAGATCCGTCAGGCCGTGCCCCATGTGGAGCGAGTGCTGATCCACGCCGAGCCGATGGAGCGCACTCACCTGCGCTACGCCGTCCCCCTGGCCGATCCCGATGGAACCATCAGCGAGCACCTCGGCGAGGCTCCCTACTTTGCCTTGGTCAGGGTGCGCCTGGCCGATGGTGCCATCGAGGAGCAGCAGATCGTCGCTAACCCCCACAAGGACCTGGAGAGAGCAAAGGGCATCCGCGTGGCCGAGTGGCTGGTGGCTCAGAAGGCGGACGTAGTGTTGATGAGGGAGAGCCTGCGCGGCAAGGGGCCGGTCTACGTCTTTGGCGACGCCGGGGTTGAGGTGCAGGGGACCGGGGCAGCGACGCTGGCGGAGGCGCTGGAGGAAGAGGAAGAGGGAGAGGAAAAATGAAAGTCAGCAGTGTTTCCGAGATGAGAGCACTGGATAGGACGGCCATAGAAGAATTTGGCATCGTGGCCGAACTTTTGATGGAAAACGCAGGTCAGGCTGTGTACTATGTGATATCGAAAGAGTTTGGCGTCAAGGGCAAGAGTTTCGTCATTTTCTGCGGGTTGGGCAACAACGGTGGGGATGGGTTCGTCGTCGCGCGCAAGATCCACTCAAGCGGTGGGGCGGTCAAGGTTTTCGTTTTGGGCGATCCGGGCAGATTCAAAGGGGCAGCGAAGATCAACTTTGACATTGTGTCCCGGCTGCCCATCGAGGTCCGGCAGATCGAGTCCATCGAGGCGGTAAAAACGGAGGTTGCCTATTGCGATTGTATTGTGGACGCCATCCTGGGCACGGGTCTCACCCGGGATGTTGCGGGGCTGTATCACAATGCCATTGAGCTGATCAATGAAAGCGGGAAAACGGTGTTTAGCGTTGACATTCCCTCTGGTGTCCATGGCAATACGGGCAAAGTAATGGGCGCAGCGGTCAAGGCGGACTGCACCGTCACTTTTGGCCTGCCCAAGATAGGCAACATGCTCTTCCCGGGATATGACCGGTGCGGAAAACTGTACGTCTCGCACATATCGTTCCCTCCGTCCACATACAGCGCGGACACACTGAAAGTCGAGATCAATCATCCGGTGAGACTTCCTCCCAGGGATAAAGACGCTCACAAAGGCGACTTTGGCGAGGCGCTATTCGTTGCCGGTGCTTCCAGTTACTTTGGAGCACCCCATTTTGCCGCCTTGTCTTTTCTAAAGGCGGGTGGTGGGTATTCCCGCCTTGCTGCTCCCAGGTCAATTGTGCCATTCATCGCCGGTAAGGGAAGTGAGATTGTCTTCGTTCCCCAAGTTGAGACAAGTTCTGGAAGCATCGCTCTCAAAAACAAGCGGGCCTTGCTGGAGCTATCGGAGAGGATGGATATGGTGATCCTCGGCCCCGGCTTGTCTCTGGAGCAAGAGACGCAACAACTGGTCAGGGAATTGGCCGGGGAGATAGACAAACCACTGCTCATAGATGGTGACGGCATCACGGCGCTGTGCCAGGACTTGGCGATCGTAAAAGGGAGGAAAGCGGAGACCATTCTCACGCCACACTTGGGCGAAATGTCCAGAATCACGGGGATGAGCGTGCGCGAAATAGATGCCAACAAAACAGACGTCCTGCAGCGCACGGCCAGGGAATTGAACAGTACGATCGTTCTGAAGGGCGCTCACTCGTTGGTCGGGTATCCCGATGAGCGCGTTTTCATCAATATGAGTGGGAATCCCGGCATGGCAACGGCAGGGTCGGGCGACGTCCTGACGGGGACCATCGCTGCCATGTTCGGCCTGGGGCTATCCGTTCAGGAGGCCGTCAGAAAGGGAGTGTTCATGCACGGGCTTGCCGGAGACCTCGCTGCTGAAGACAAGGGAGAGGATGGCATAACAGCCCAGGATATACTGGACTATCTGCCTCTTGCCGTAAAGATGGACCGGGAAGGCCTGAGTGAAACGCTCAGGGAGCGGTACATAGGAGCACACGTCATATAGAACCTTCCCGAAAGCTCCAACGCAACGGGTTGTGCCAGAACTCTGGTCGTGCGGCAGATTGAGGCTGCTCCGATGGTCAACTTTTAGCTTTCGGGAAGGTTTGCCCAGATGTAGGGGGGAACAGTGAAAGCGTGGATACTCGAAAAGCAGGCGAAAATAGAGGAACGGCCGTTGAAACTTGTGGAGGTTCCTACGCCTCACCCACGGGATGACCAAGTGCGAGTAAAAGTCCTCGTTTGCGGGGTCTGCAGAACGGATATCCACATCGCCGAGGGTGACCTTCCCTTGAGGAAATCCCCCATCACTCTGGGGCATGAAATCGTGGGGGTCGTAGACGAGGTGGGGAAGGACGTCGAACGGTTCCACGCCGGTGACAAGGCTGGCGTGTATTGGCTGCACAGCGCCTGCGGGCAGTGCAAATATTGTCTGTCACAGAGGGAGAACTATTGTCCGGAGATCAAGTGCACAGGATGGGACGTGGATGGTGGCTACGCAGAATACGTGACGGTGCCGGCAGAGTATGCCTTGCCCCTCAACGATGTCCAATTGGAACCCACCGAGATCGCCCCACTCATGTGCCCTGGCATAGCGGGATACGCGGCGTTCAAACTCACAGGGGCGCAAGAAGGGGACAGATTGGGTCTTTACGGCTTTGGCCCCACGGCTTATTACGTGCTCAAGGTCGCGCGGTCTATGGGCATAGAGACATACGTGAGCACCCGGTCGGCAAAGAACATCGCAGGAGCAAAGAGAGCAGGAGCGAACTGGGCTGCGAATGCCGGTAAAGAAGAGATGCCCTGCAAATTGGACGCGGCGATCCTCTTCCCCCCGGCAGGGAACCTGGTCGAACCTATCCTCTCACAGTTGGAAAAAGGCGGAATCCTGGTGATGGCGCCTGTGAGCGCGTCGCCGATCAGGATCGAAAATTACAGTGAGAATCTATGGGGACGTGACATCAGAACTCTGTATAACTTGAAGCGGTCTGATGCAGAGGAATTTTTCGAGATCGTTGACCAACTTGATTTGGAAGTGGGAACGAGTCTGTTCCCCTTCGAAGAACTACAGGATACACTCATCCTGGCCAGACGGGGCGAGTTAGAACAGCCCAACGCCGTGATTGAGGTCGCCGGATGATGGGGGGCAAGAGCAATGTCATCAAGTTAAGAGATGAGAACCAGACCTGCCAGGTGTATCATCTCAATATTCTGGGGCACTTTTAACGTAGCCGCGCTTTCCATAGCGCGTTATGCCCGCGAGGTATGGAAACCTCGGCTACATTGCCCCACTTTATTGAGCAGATACTGCCAGGTTTTATGAGGCACTTTGGAACGGAAATACACTGTTAATCGTGTCGAATCTGGCTCACAAAAGCTCTGACGGAAACCTGGCAGGTCTTTACAATCCTTAACTTGATGACATTGGGGGCAAGAGATATGGCCGTTAGAGACATCGTTCTATACCCCGAAAACAAGGCGGCTCTACGCAAAAAGAGCAAGCCGGTCAAGAGCACCGTCTTGCCACGGCGGGTCAAAAGACTGGTGCGGGATTTGAAAGATACGCTAAACGACCACCCCGGTGGAATTGGACTGGCTGCTCCCCAGATTAACGTTCACAGTCGGGTGGTCGTGGTTCGATTGGGCGGCGGACGGGATAGCGAGAGTGAGCCTGGCCCGCCCCTGGCCCTGATTAACCCGAGAGTTTTGGAGGCCAGAAACGAGGAAAAGGACTTTGATGGCTGTCTCAGCTTCCCTGGCCTCTACGGTGAAACCGTGCGCCCACATTATCTGAGGGTAACCGGCCTGGACGAAGCGGGCAAATCCTTCGACCGGGTCTTTGAGGGTTTTGACGCGGTGGTGGTTCACCACGAAATAGACCACCTGGACGGCGTGCTTTTCATTGATCGTATCGAGAGCATAGAGGATTTGTACCGGGTGCGCGAGGGCGAAAATGGCGACCGGATGCGCGTGCCGCTGTCAGTGGTGATACAATAAGCGCACAATGCTCACCAGGCCTCTCATAAGCACCAAACTGCTAATCCCCCCGCCGCGCCTCGGGCTGGTGCCGCGCCCGCGCCTGACCGAGCGCCTGCGGGAGGGATTCACGCGCCGCTTGACCCTCGTCTCCGCCCCTGCCGGCTACGGCAAAACCATGCTCCTCGCTCACTTTGCCGCCGAAACAGACCCGCCGCTCGTATGGTACATGCTCGACCCCTCCGACAACGACCCCTCTACCTTCTTCGACTACCTCCTCACCGGCATCGCCACCCAATTGCCCGGTTTCGGCAGTGCCACCCGTACACTGCTGAGCGACCCGCACGCTATCACCCGGATCGAGCATGTCGCTACAGTGCTGCTCAACGAGCTGACCGAGGCCAGATCTCCCCTCGCCATCCTCTTCGACGACTACCACGCCATCACCGTGCCCCCCATCCACACTGCACTCGACCTCCTGCTGGCCCACCTGCCGCCGCACATCCACCTGGTCATCCTCACACGCACGGATCCGTCGCTGGCGCTGGCGCGGCTGCGTGCGCAAGGCCACCTGCTCGAAATCCGCGCGGACGACCTGCGCTTCACCTCCGCCGAAACGACCCAACTGCTGCGTGACGTCGCCGGCCTGGAACTGAACGATGCCGATGTGGCGGCACTGGCCGAGAAAACCGAAGGGTGGATAACCGGACTGCAACTGGCGGCCACATCGCTGCACCAACACACTCGCGATAGGTGGGGCGACTTTATCCACGCCTTCGGCGGTGCCACGCGCCCCATCTTTGACTACCTGGCCGGCGAGGCCTGCTCCCACCAGCCGCCCGAGGTGCAATCCTTCCTCACCCGCAGCGCAATCCTGCGCGACATGCCGGCCGACCTGTGCGACTACGTTTTGGAGATAGAGAACAGCCAGGCGACGTTGGAGTCGCTGGAACGGGCCAACCTGTTCACATCTCCCCTCGACGCCGCCCGCACCGTCTACCGCTACCACGCCCTGTTCCGCGAATTCCTCCAACGCCGCCTGCTCAAAGTCGAGGGGCGCGAGGCAGTGCGCCGCCTCCACCACCGCGCCGCCGCCTGGTTCCTGGAACAGAGCGACGACGAGCGGGCCATCGAGCACCTGCTGGCGGCCAAGGATTACGAGGCCGCTGCTGACCTGGTGCGCCCCCTGCAGGAGCGCCTCTTCCTCACCAGCCGCTACCATCTCCTGGAGGGATGGTTGAAGCAGTTCCCTCCTTCCGTCGCTGGGACCCACCCCTGGCTGCTCCTCACCCGCGCTCGCCTGGCCGCACTGCGGGGCAACTCCGAGCAGGCCGAGCAACTCTGCCATCAGGCCGAACCTATTCTTCAGGCTCAGGGAGACCGCGCCGGGCTCTACACCGTCTACCACGACCTGGCGGGGATCGCCCAGGACCGGGGTGACTTTGCCCAGGCCGAGGGAGTATACCGGCAGGCGCTCGATTATGCCATAGATGACACTCAGCAAGCAGCCGCCCTGGGACAGACCGCCCGCTGTCTCTACATGCGAGGTGGTGAGGTACAAAGAGCCCTGCACCTGCTCGACCAGGCAGTGGAATTGGCCGAGCAAAGCGGCCATCCCGTGTGGCGCGCCGGCCTCTTGTCCCTCAAAGGCAAGATGCTCTCCAGCCTGGGTGACTTCACCGGGGCGCTGGATGCCTGGCATGCAGCCCTGGATTTGATGGAGGCTTACGGTAACCGTCACCGGCAGATTGGCATTCTCAACAACGCTGCCAACCTCCACTGCCTGGTGGGCCAGTTCGACCGGGCCGAGCCGCTGGTGCACCGGGCATTGGAACTGGCCCAGTTGTTTCACCGGCTCTCTCAACGGGCCTACACCCTCAACGTGCAAGGAGCGATTCACCAGACCCAGGGCGAGTGGGAGGCCGCCCGCCGCTGCCACGAGGAGGCCCTGGCCATCCAGCGCCGGCTCAACGAGCGGTACGAGATCCCCGCCACCCTCAACTGCCTGGGCCTCCTGGCCCGACGAGAAGGCCGGCTGGACGAGGCGCTACGCTACGGTGAGGAGGGGCTGGCGCTGCGCGAAAAACTGGACAACGACTACGAGACCGGCCTCTCGCTGATTGACGTCGGAGCGACCCACCTGGAACTGGGACACCTGGAACAGGCCGGGGCGCTGTGGCAGCGGGCAATGGACATCTTCACCCGCCACCAGGCTCGCTACGAACAGGCCCAACTCCACTTCTACCTGGCCGTCCTAGCCCAGCACCGGGACGATGCAAAGGCTCTCGTTACGCATCTGGAACAGGCGATGACGTTGGCCCACACCTACGAACACGGCGACCCGCCCCGCTGCCTCCACTTCTTCGTCGCCGATGCGGCCTGGGCCGCTCCGCTGTTGGCCCACGCGCTGCGACGCGGGTTCGTCCCCAACTGTGTGGACTGCCTGCTACCCCGGCTAGGCCGCCCGGCCTGCGATGCCCTCCTCCCCCTCTTGGACGACCCCGATCCGGCCGTCCGCGCCCGCGCTGCCACGCTTCTGAGCCGCCTGGGCGACGCGAAGGCGCTGAAACCCCTGGCCGCCCGCCGCCGTGACCCCGACCCGGCCGTCCGCCGGGCCGTCGAAGAGGCCATCACTGTCCTCCTCTCCGTTCCCCCGCCGCCGCTGCGCATCCAATGCCTGGGCCGCTTTCGCGTCTGGCGTGGTGGCGAGGAGATCACCCGCTGGCCTCGACGCAGCGCTCGCGACGTCTTCCTGCTGCTCCTGCTACGCCGCCCCCAACCTGTGGCCGCCGACGCGCTGGCCGAAGCCCTATGGCCTGGCTCGGCGCCGGACAAGGCCTCCCAGAACTTGCGCCGCGCCGTCTCTGATCTGCGTCGCACCCTGGAGCCGGAACTGCCGGGTGGCTTTCCCTCCCGCTACCTGAGAGTGGAACAGGAAACCTACGCCCTGATCCTGCCACCCGGCTCACACGTGGACGACACGGCTTTCGAGAAAGAACTGACCCAGGAACTCGCCGGCTCAACCCCGTCCACTCAGGAAGGCCGGCAGGCAGCCATCAACCGGCTGGATGCAATTCTCAACCTATACAACACGGGGGACTATCTACCTGAACTTCCCTACGAGGATTGGGCACTGACCCGGCGGGAATATCTGCGCCACCTGCTCACAAGTGGAGCGCACCGGCTGGCCCAACTCTATCTGGAAGCCGGTCAGATGGAAAACGCTATCGCCATCGCTCACTGCGCTCTGACTCAGGAGCCCTGGGACGAGGAAGCCACTCTCGTCCTAATGCAAGCCCATGCCGCTCTGGGGAACATCCCTGTTGCTCTGCGAGCCTACGAAGCGCACCGTGACCGGTTGCAACGCGACCTGGATCTTCCCCCGCGCGACGACCTGACCGCCCTCTATGACCGGCTTCGCTGCCGGTAACCCCCTCTTTTGCCCCTTTTGTCACCCGTTTGTCACACCCATCTGCTATACTCAAATCAAGTTAGCCTGTTCTCGTGCTTCTAAAGAAAAACGCGAGCGGGTGAAGCACAGCAGGAGAACATTCACTATGGAATCTGAAAGGAGTTGAAATGATGGACATTGAGCGAACCAAACAAAAGGGGCGAAAATGGTTGTACCCCGTCATCTACGTGTTGTTCTTCATAGTCAGTATGCTACCAGTCTATGCGGAGAAACCGTTTGCCCCCCAGGACACTCAGGACGTAATCTTCAATCTACTAATGGTATGTGTGAATCCGTATAAAGCCTTTGCGCCGGTTTTCCACATTGCAACCATCGTCATCGTCGTCCTTGTCGTGGTTCTGAAGGAAAAAATGGGCCGTATCCTGGCCGCCTATATGGGATTGAACTACCTGGTAATAGCGTTTGTGCAGGGAAAAGGACCAACAGAGAAATACGGTTTTGTGATCCTTACGGGCATCCTGGTCGGGTACGTCATTCTGGGCGTCACGTGGATCGTGGTTGCAATCCGAGCAGAACTTGAAACCTCTTTCAAGAATGTGCCCTTACACCGCTACCTGCTCCTACCTCTGGCCCTTTTGGCTTTCTGGGCTCCGTACGCTCCACATGGCATGGGGGTGAGGCCCAGTTTCAATCCGCTACTGCTTTTTACGTCCCCTGATTACGGTTTGACCTTTTGCTTTACCACACCAGTTTTTCTGTTCCTGCTCATTCTGTTTTACCCAAGAGTCAATGCTTTTGCCTATCGAGTAACGGCGTTTAACGGGTTACTTTATGGGCTCTTCAACGTGACTCACTTCTTCAACCCCGAACTAGGATGGATGGGAGTTTTGCATCTTCCGCTCTTGATCATATCGCTCTACGCACTGATACTGCCAAGAGTAACGAGAGCAAGAAAGAGCGTGCGGTAGCAGCCTGAAGCAGAAGGGTGTTAGCACGCCCAAAACGAGACGAATCATGCCGCAACAGCAGGCAACGATTTACACTCAAGCAGTGCTCGATGAAAGAGTCCGCTCCATTCAGCACACCTAAAGGCAATACCATGAGATTTTCGCTCGCAGCCATCTTCTTGACACTGATCTTTCTGCTCTGCTCCTGCAACGACCTGCAAAGCATAGATGAGGCGGATACATTCTTCAGTGGGTGCGCCTGCCTAGATTCAAACAGCAATAGGGAAATAGACCCGGATGACCGAGGGCTAAAGGACGCAGTGTTTGTGGTGACCTTGAAAGGCGGTGCTGGGTTTGGCGCCTTCACCTCAGAGAGTGGTTGTGCACTAGTCACGGTGCCTGGGGGGCTGAGTGAGGAATCCTGGCCGATCACAGCGCGTATGGAACCTCCAGAAGGAAGCGGTTACGAGTTGGTCAGTCCAGCGGAAGTTGTGCTGGAATACCCTGATTGCCAGGCCGATTTTCTGTTCACCAACCCGTAACAAAGCAGACGACTTGAGGCAGGAGTGCTCTGAAAAGCGGTGGAAAGGATACCTGGCATAAGGAGGGCGTGTATCATCTCAATATTCTGGGGCACTTTTAACGTAGCCGCGCTTTCCATAGCGCGTTATGTCCGCGAGGTATGGAAACCTCGGCTACATTGCCCCACTTTATTGAGCAGGTACGAGGGCGTGCTAACCCACGCTCAACTACTTGAACACTACAGGATAGAGCGACCGACGAATAAAAGGACGACCCAAGACGAGGCATCTTCAACTAATGCGGGAAAACCGCACGCCGGGATGTGTGCGGGGGCTGTTGGGCAACTGGCAGTCCTACAGTTGGGTGGGCAGCGACGTAGTGATGACGCTGACCATGCCTTCTGGACGGATGATCGGTCGAGATACCTTCGCGCCCGACGTCATTCACGGTCTAGGTGCCGGGTTCGAGACGTACACCATCCTGAACCCGGAGCCAGGCGTTTGGGAAGTGACTTTGTTCGGAGCAGACGTTCCGCCCGAGGGCGAAGAGGTCGTCCTCAGCTACATCGCCCTCCCCGAAAGCGGCCCCGTGACCTATATCTACCTGCCGCTGGTCTTGTGGAATAGTTGAGGGACATTGGCGCGCAGAAGTGGGCTGCGGCCTGTCCCGGTGCTTTACTCAATAACCGACGGCGAACTGCACCTATCCGCCGGGAGATTTGACACCAGGCAATGTACTTTCACGAGTTGTCGGTGCAAAGTGGAGAGCGGTGCGAAACTCGCGCGGGCGGGTGAACCGCCGGACGGAGAAACCAATGGATCATCGGGAAACTTTCGTTCTTACCATGTTTTGCGACCCGCAGCGCAGCACTGAACCACGGGGACGGTTGCGCCACGTCGCCAGCAACAAGGAGACTACCTTCAAGAGTCTGGAGGAATTGACCGGATTGTTGCGCCAATTCGTGATAGACGAGGAGGAAACACGAGATGACAAAAAAGGCACGTAACTATTTGGCTTTCGTGAGCGCTCTGCTCATCCTGTCAACACTGCTCACGCCATCGCTCCTATCGATCCAGGCGGCCACTTTACCACTCCTCATCCGCCTGCAATACGCCACCTTCGATCCCTTGGCCGGTGAGCCCGGTGTCCCCGCCGGACAGCGTTTGACCGTGCAGGCCGGCCACCCCGCCACCTATCTGCTCCAGTTCACCGGCCCGGTGCACGACAAATGGAAAGCGCAGGTCGAGGCGGCCGGCGCCCGCCTCTACGGCTACGTCCCCGACTTTGCCTTCATCGCCCGCATGGACGAGGCCACCGCCGGGGAGGTACAGACGCTGCCTTTCGTCCGCTGGGTAGGCCCGTACCACCCGGCCTACCGCCTGGCGTCTGCCTTGCAGACCTCCGAGGTCTCTCAGACCTCAGAGGTCTGGACCGTAACGATACAGACCCTTCCCGACGCCGACCTGGACAGGCTGGCGAAGCAAGTGGAGGGCTGGGACGGCCAAGTACAGGGCCGGGCTGCCAACAAACTCGCTGGCTACCTGCGACTGAGCCTGCCCGCCAATCACTTGCCCGACGTGGCCGCGCTGGACGAGGTACTCTGGGTGGAGCCTTACTTTGAGCCACAGTTGTACAACAACGTGGGCGGCGGCACCATCATGCGGGCCAACGACGTGCGCACTTCCCTGGGCCTCTACGGCAGCGGGCAGACCGTAGCCGTGGCCGACACCGGCCTGGACACAGGGGACGAATCCACCCTGAGCGCCGACTTTAAGCCCCAGTTCGTCAAGGCCTATGCCCTGGGCCGCCTGAACGACTGGTCCGACGACAACGGCCACGGAACCCACGTGGCCGGGAGCGTCCTGGGCAACGGCTGCCTGTCCGGCAGCAATCCGGGTGCCCACGATTATGCCAGCAGTTTCGCCGGGGTAGCCCCGGAGGCCAATCTGGTCTTCCAGTCTATCATGGACGCTGGTGGCGGCCTGGGCGGCCTTCCGGACAATCTGGTGGACCTGTTCACTCCACCCTACAACGACGGCGCCCGCATCCACACCAACTCCTGGGGCGGCCCTACCGGCGGCACCCCGCAGAATCCCGAATATGGCGGCTACACCATCTACTCTCGACAGGCCGATACGATGATGTGGCAGCACCAGGACATGCTCATCCTGTTTGCAGCCGGCAACGAGGGTGTGGATGAGGATACGGACGGTGTAGTGGACCTCGACTCCATCGGCAGCCCCGGCACGGCCAAGAACGTGGTCACGGTGGGGGCGTCGGAGAATCTACGACCGTCCATCGCCACCACGTGGGGGGAGGGCTGGCCCGACGACTTTCCGGCAGACCCCATCTTTAGCGACCAAATCGCCGACGACAGCGCCGGTATGGCCGCCTTTTCCAGCCGTGGGCCCACAGACGACGGACGTGTCAAACCCGACATCGCTGCGCCGGGCACGTTCATCATCTCCGCCCGCTCCCACGACCCCAACGCCGGCACCGGCTGGGGCGTCTACAACGAGCATTATCTTTACATGGGCGGCACCAGCATGGCCACCCCCCTCACCGCCGGGGCCGCCGCCCTGGTGCGGGAATGGCTGACGGAACAGCGCGGCGTGAGCGATCCCAGCGCTGCGCTGATGAAGGCCGTTCTGATCAACGGCGCGGCCGACATGTTCCCCGGCCAGTACGGCATCGGCAGCACGCAGGAGGTTCCCAACTACCGCCCCAACAACGTCACCGGCTGGGGCCGGGTGGACCTGGTGGAGAGCCTGAACCCGCCCAACCCACGCGAAATCTGGTTCAAGGACAACACCAGCGGCCTGAGCACCGGCGGGATGGCGGTGTACACCCTGACCGTAGGACAAGTTGTCAACTTGTCCTACAGCCCGCCACGTGCCTCTTCTTCTCCCCATCATCCTGTCACTCCTACTCCTACTCCCATTCCCACCTCCGTTCCTGCGTTACCTCGTCACTCCATCGCGCCTGCTCCTTTCGTCGCTGCCACGGGTTCCAGCAACATCCACCCATTGGGCACCTCTCAACTCTTGCAAAACCCCGGCTTTGATACTGGTGCCTGGACTCCGTGGCAACCTCTGGGATACCCTGCACTGACAGACCAAGCGTATCGCTCCGCCTCCTACTCTGCCTGGTTAGCCGGCTACGACGACGCCGACGACTATATCTACCAGTCTGTGACTGTGCCCGCCGACGCCACAGAAGTCACCCTGGACTTCTGGTACATGGTCTACAGCGAGGAATCTTTAGCCGGCTACGACTATTTATGCTATGACATCACCGACGGTGACGGTAGCACATTGATCGCCGGTTCCTACTGCGACGACCTGTACGACACGACGCAGGGCCAGTGGCTCAACACTCGACACACATTAAGCGGTGCCGATTTGACACCTCTGTTGGGACGCACAGTGCTGGTGTGGTTCTATGCCCAGACCGACGCGGCGGACTCTAGTTCCGCCTGGGTGGACGACACAGCCCTCAACGTCACCACCGGTGGCGGAGGCTCGGCGACCCTCACCATCACCCCCGAATCCGGCCCGCGTGGCACCCCGTTCCACGTCACCGGCAGCAACTTTGACCCCAACGACACCGTCACCATCGCCATTGACGGGGTGGATCAGTTCGACGTGACCAGTAGCGGCAGCGGCGGTTTCTCCTTCGACCTGACGCCGCCCGGTACAGAGACCAAGGGTATCCACACCATCACTGCCACCGACACCGGCGGTCACGACGCCAGCGACACCTACGAGATCGTGCCCCAAGTCAGCGTGAACGTCAGCCCGTCATCGGGCGACCCCGGCGACAGTTTTACCGTCACCGGCAGCGGCTTCCACGGTGGGAGTATCATCACCGTCAAGTTAGATGACAGCACCGACGGCACGACCACCGCGAACAATGACGGCGGCTTCACCTACGACCTGGACACCGACCCGGGCATCGCCAACGGCACCCACACCGTCAGCGCCACCGACGACGAGAACTCTAC
>CAYQTW010000036.1:0-13793 GCA_964420485.1 uncultured Anaerolineales bacterium | reverse complement strand
ACGTTGGGCGAGTACGACGAGGCGCTGGCAAACATTCAGCGGGCGCGAGACCTGGCGCCGGCGGCCGGCTACTCGCCGGAGGGCACGGCCCGGCGGTTGGCCGGTCTATGTCGCAAGACGGCCGCCATCTACGAGAAGAAGAGCGACTATGAGACTGCTTTTGAGTGGTTGAGCAGCGGGCTGATTGCGATGGAAGGGATAGAGGCTATTGAGGCGGCGCGCATCTACCTGCTGGGCGCGGGCATCTATCACCGCCAGGGAAACAACGTCGAGGCGCTTCAATGGTGCCAACGCAGCCTGGACATCGCCGGCAGATTGGATGGCGAGGACGAAGCAAGTCTGAAGGTCCTGGCCCACACCTATTATCTCCAGGGCGCGATCTACCTCCGCTACGGCGACAATGCACGAGTATTGGACGTCTGCAATAGAAGCCTGCGTATCTCCCAGCAAATCGGCGACGTTGCCGGCGCGAGTCAGGCCCACATCAATATGGGTATTGCCTACCTAGAACAGGGAAACTGGCTCAAGTCCACCGAACATTATCTGCGGGCTCTGGAGATTAAGCGCAAGATTGGCGATGCCTATCACGAGGCTGTAATTACCCTTAACCTAGGGACGGTGCATCTGAATCAGGGGAGTCTTGACCAAGCCGCCATCTACTACCAGCAGAGCCTAGAAATGTGGCAGGACCTCGGCAACAAATACGCCATTGCCCTTCTGCACAACAATATGGGTATGGTGTCCTTGCGACGTGGTAGACAGAATGAGGCATTGACCCTCCTGCAGAAAAGCCTAGAGATGTTCCAGCAGGTCGGTTCGGGGGACTTTCTGCCTGAGGTGTACCGGAATCTGGCCAAGGCGTATCTGGGACTGGGCCAAATTGCTCAAGCGGAAGAGTGGGCTAACAAGTCCCTAGAGTTGGCTCGAGCGCAGGAGATGAAACTGGAAGAGGGCGCGACCCGCAGGGTGCTGGGGCATATCTATCGCGCCCGGTCTGAGTGGGGCGCTGCCGAACGGGAACTGCAAGCGAGTCTATCTATTCTGGAAGCATTGGATAGCCAATACGAGGTGGGGCAAACGTTGTTTCAGTTGGCCCAATTGCACCTCGATTTGGGCCGCGTGGATCAATGCGGCGTGACCCTCCGGCGAGCCATCAGCATCTTTGAGCGCCTGGGGGCGCAGTTGGATCTGGAGTGGGCGGTGGAAATGGAGGGACGAATGACAAATGGCGAATAACGAATGGCGAACGGCGAATGGCGAATAGCGAATAAGATCAAGGAGAAAAGATCAAATGTATAACAAAAGATTTAACTGGTTTGCTACGGTGGTCACGTCGTTTCTGTTGTTTGGGCTCTTGCTCCAGGCCGCTCCCCTGCCGGCCCACTCTCAGACTTTTGATATAGTAACCCCACCAACGTTAGAGTATCAGATCGAACCGGCCCGGCCGGCCCACCCGCAGGCGCCCGATGTGCCAACCTACACTTTAACTGGGCTCAGTACAAGTCTACTATGGCTGGTTCCACCGGTGGGCGACCCACCCGCCAGTATGCCCGCTCAACTCTTGCCCGACTTTTACCTCTCCCAGGTACACGAGAATATTGAGCGCGTATCTTTATGGCTGGAACATCTAAAGACCGGGGGGCAGATCACGGCGTTCACCCCTCTGCCCACAGCCAACGCCATCCAGGTGCAGGTCTCTAATGAGAACAAGGGTGACATGTTCAGGCCGGAGGATTTGCCAGAGGTCGTGCGAATGACCCCGGCAGACACGGCCCAGGTGGCGACGGCCCGGCAAGCGTTGGCCGGCGTCTGGGAGGGAACCGTTGCCGCACAGGGAAAGGCCCCTCTGCAGGGGACCAATCCCAGCATCTTTGTCAACGAGACGTACGACAACGTTCAAGGCACCACCGACCCATACGCTTCTGTGGACGTCGTGCTCAAGGATTCCGGCGGTAGTATCAAAGAGACCCAATACGACATGGCCAGTTCCAGTGGATTCTACTACGTCTGGTTCGACTACTCGAACGTCGCCCCAGGGGACATGGTCGAGGTGACTTCCAACTACACCCAAACTGTTAGCCTCACTGTTGATGCCCTCACCGGGCAGGTGGACCACGTCAACGACCAGGTCACCGGCGTCGCGCCCGCCGATCGGAGTATGTATGCCTACATCTTGCAGAGCCGGGCCAGTTGCACCAATGAGTCTGACGAAACCTGGTTCTCCAGCGGTACAGGCAGTTTCAGCGTGTCGTTCCCCTATATCACTGACATCGTCAGAGAAGCCTCCGTCTCGATCTGGTCTTACGACGCCAATGGGAACGCCACCGGCATCACCCGGCGCGCTCCCGTCCTTGAGGTGAACGGCTGGATGAACAGAGCCGAAGGTTACATCAATTCCTATGCGGCCTTTACTGCCGTGCTCAAGGACACTGGCGGCGGCGTCCGAGAGACCGTCTCGGGCACTGGGAGCGAGTCTGGCTACTATCAGGCTCAGTTCGCCCCCCGCTTTGCCGCCGGCGATCAGGTAGAAGTCACCTCCGGCGGCGAGACGATGGTTGTGCCGGTACGGGACGTGACCGGTCGCCTTGACATTGCCTCCGATACCGTTTCGGGTACGGCGCACGGGCCAGGCGTCCCGTTGGTGGTTCAAGCCTGGCAATACAACGCTGGCTACTACGATCTGTACTGCGTCGAGACAACGGCCAGCAGCGTCAGCCCTTACGCCTACACTGCGGACTTTAGCGGCATCGCAGACCTGAGCGCAGGCGATTATGCTTACGTCCGTACCTATTCGGCGGACTATAACTATTACGAAGTCTACGCCTACGAGTATACCTGCGAGGAAACGCCCATCCCCAACTTTACCACGCACGACAACGAGAACAATACCCACACCGGCACCTGCGACGGGGACATGGACGTTTATCTGTACAATGTCAATCC
The DNA here is from genome assembly GCA_964420485.1 of uncultured Anaerolineales bacterium. Classification (GTDB taxonomy): domain Bacteria; phylum Chloroflexota; class Anaerolineae; order B4-G1; family B4-G1; genus CAYQTW01. The sequence goes on along the minus strand of CAYQTW010000036.1, from coordinate 10,850 downwards.
ACCAGCGCCTATCGAGTTCAACATCCTGGTAGCCGAGCCCGATATCGAGTCGACCTGGCTGCTGATCAACGCATGGGACATTGACGAAGAGGCCGGCGAACTCGACGCCGTCTACTTTAACGGCCATTTCCTGGGCTATCTCACCGGCGCCAACGCCACGTGGAGCACCTCTGCCTTCAACGTCAATCCCGACTGGGTGCATACGGGCAATAACCTGGTGGAAATTGACATTGACGTTCTGCACCCCAACGAGCCATGGTGGGCCACGAGAGTGGACTGGGGCCAGTTGTTGCTCAATCAAGAGGAGCGCAATGCTCACTTCCGCTACGTCCAACTGGATCAAACTGGCTATGAACCCTCAAGTTCCATCTCCGTGGACGCCGAACTGGACACTGACCTGATCAGCCAGACGCTGGACCTGGAGTTTAACCTGATCGGCCCGGATGGGTTCACCATAGACGGCCAAGTTTACCCCGGTTGGACCATCTACGGCACCTACACCGAGACCTATTCCACATCCTTTGACCTGTCCCACGACGCAGAGCCGGGTATCTATCAGATACAGGCCCTGGCCTTTGACTCCGATACCGGCATCTTGCAGGACACCGAGAGACGCGAGTTCGTCGTGGACAATTACGAACCCAACAACCTGTGGACCGATTGGTGGCCTCACGAGTCCCCTGTCGTCATCGGCACTACTTACGAATCCCGCATCCTTCGAGGGGACGACCTGGAATGGTACAAACTAATCGTGCCCCAACCTGCTGTGATCTCTGTGACGCTAAGCAATCTGCCCGCGGACTATGACCTGGTGATCTTTGGCGACCTCGACGCCGTCCCTGAAGGGACAGCGGAGAACGTGTTGGGCGAACTGGCCGACAGCGGGGAGGTGGACGCCACCGGTTCAATGACGGCTATTGGCTCAATGACGGCTATTGGCTCAATGACGGCCATCGGCTCAATGACGGCCATCGGCTCAATGACGGCCATCGGCTCAATGACGGCCATCTCGGCCCAGAGCGGCGACGTGGACGAGGTCGCCACCGTCCGGGTGCGCGTGCCGGGTACAGTGCTCTACATCCTGGTGGTGTCTGCCAACAACGCGTCTAGCCAAAGCCCGTACCATCTGCAGGTGACCAGCACGCCTCTGGAGGGTTACGGCGAGTGCCACACCTCCATCACACCTGGGGTAGCTACGTCGGTCTACCCGCCCGAGGTCACCGATCCCGAAACCCTGATCCTGCTCAACTACCGGCGGATGGGTGGGCAATACGGGAGCGCGGCCGCGAGCAGCCTGCTCAGCAAACTGCACACTCTGGCCGATCACGCCACCGTGAATGGCGTGGTCATCCCGGTGGAGAACTATGCAGCGGTAGACAGCGCCTACGACAATTGGGATAACTATAACGCCTGCGATCCCAACGCGGCCAACCAGGTGGGCGCCGCCATCAAGAGCATTGTGCTTTCCTACTACCGGACCTACTCGCCCACGCTAAAGCACGTGGTCATCGTCGGCGACGATCTGATGATCCCCTTCCAGCGTGTGCCCGACGCCGCTTTTATCGCCAACGAGTCGGCCTACCTGGGCGGGGCCGGGCTGAACACCAGCAACCCCACCTATGCGGCCCTGGATCACGGCTTTATGCTGACCGACGACGCCTACGGCGACATCCGGCCGTTGTACTGGAGGGGGCGCGAACTGTACGTGCCTGACCTGGCCGTGGGCCGGCTGGTGGAATCGCCGGCCGAGATCGAGGTAGTCATTGACGAGTACATCGCGCGGAACGGCGCGTTCGCCCCTGAGGCGACCTCTGCCCTGGTCACCGGCTACGACTTTTTGACTGACGGCGGCGAAGCGATCCGCGACACGTTGGGCGCACGCGGCCTTACCCCTGCGACGCTGATCAGCGACACGTGGACCGGTGTCAATCTGGAGGAGAACTGGTTGAGCACGCGCCGGGACTTGGCCTCGCTCAACGCCCACTTTGACCACCGGCAGGCCTTTCCGCCCCAAGGAGCCGACACCACCACGGCCAGCGAGGTCGCTGCTGCCAGCGCCGACATGAGCGGCGCAGTCAACTTTTCGATGGGCTGTCACAGTGGGTACAACGTCCACGACGACCACGCTACGCCTGGCTACAAACTCGACTATCCCCAGGCGCTGGCCCAAAAAGAGTCCTGGTGGATCGGCAACACGGGCTTTGGCTACGGGATGGACGACGACGTGGCGTTCACCGAGCGGTTGATGCACCTCTTTGCCCGCGAGTTGACCTCGCAGGCCTCGATGCCGGTAGGTCAGGCGTTGGCTCAAGCCAAGCAAGCGTACCTGAGTGAAGCGCCCAGCGGTGGTTTTGGCACCTACGACGAAAAGGCGCTGATCGAGTCCACGCTGTACGGTCTGCCTATGTACGAGGTCAGCGTGCCCGATCCTGGCTCCTGGAGACGAATCAGCGAGTCAGCGAGTCGGCGAGTCGGCGAACCTACTGCTGGTATCTACACCACGACCGAAACGCTCTCCATCATCTACGATACGGTAATCACCACAACTGATGGAGACTTTTACACTATCGAAGGACTGGCACAGTCCAGCCCAGGGCGGCCCGTCCAGCCCAAGACCAGCATTCCACTCCCCAACCTGGAGTGGGAGCAAGCAGTGAGACAGCCAGGGGCCAGCGCCCCTCTGGATACTGAACCGGATATAGATCCCCATGGCGTGCTCCTGCTTGGTGGTGAAGCGACGATAGAGACCGCCTTCGATCCCCTCATCGCTCACCCTGTGCCCACCAGCACCGAGGGGTTGAAAGAGCCCGGCTTTGAGGCTCCCAACTGGTTCCCCTCCAAGATGTTTGCCATCAACCTGCTGGGGGCGGAGGATCGCCTGGTGGTAGTGCCGGCTCAATTCCTGGGTGATCAAGAGGGAGGGGTGTTACGCCGCTTCACCGCACTGACCTTTACCGTGGCCTACTCCAACAGCGCTGACTATGTGCCTCCGGTTGTGTGGGAAGTGGAGAGCCTGCTCGCTGCGGAAACGACGGCGTTCAAGGTGGCGGCGGCAGACGCATCCGGCATCGAGCGGGTGCTGGTGACCTACAGCACAGACGGCCAACACTGGCAAAGCGCCGACCTGACCTATAGCGCGTACACGGGGCGGTGGGAGGAGTCGCTGCCCGGCCTGACCAGGGGGGCCAGTTACTTTGTCCAGGTGATGGACGGCGCCGGCAACGTGACTATCAGCGACAACAAGGGCGAGTATTTTAGCCCCGAAACGCGCAATATCTACCTACCGCTTGTTATGCGCAACCTCTAGTTTCCAGGTGGAGCAGCCCTGCCAAGCTGCTGGCAGGCTCGAAAGCCTGCCCCACGCAAAGTTGCACAATGCCCGATGCAAATCTGCATCGGGCATTGCATTATCGTAGAGGGTTCATCGTAATAGCGACTTTAGTCGCTCGTTCCTCGCCATAGACGACTAAAGTCGTCACTACTACCAATCTACCAACCTACCAATCTACCAATCTACCAACCCACCACCTCGAATACCGGCTCGGGCTGTGGGTGTCCCTTGATCTCTAGTTCTCCCACCGGCCGCATCTCGACGTGGCCCTGCACCAGGTCGTGTACCCGCTGGCAGATGAGTACCTGCCCTCCGTGCGCGTGCTCTTGCAAGCGGCAGCTCACATTCACCGCGTCGCCAATGACGGTGAAACTCATCAATTGCGGTGCGCCGATGTTGCCAACCAGCACCTCGCCCGTGCTGATCCCTATCCCAAACTGGAGTCGAGCGGTCGGAGGGAGATGGGAATGGGATTCCTCGACTGCCCGGCATATTCGCCAGGCGGCCCGCACCGCCCGCAGCGCGTGATCCGGCTGTGGGAGAGGAGCGTTGAAGTAAGCCATCACCGCATCGCCCAGGAACTTGTCCAGCGTTCCCTCCTCGGCCCGGATGGCTTCGGCAGCCACGGCAATGTGGCGATTGAGAATGTCCACCAATACTTCGGGTGTGACACGAATGCTAAAATCGCTAAAGCCACGGATGTCGGCAAAGAGGATGGTCACCCTCTGGCGCACGCCGCCCAGCATGACAGCATCGGGATGGGCTACGATTTTCTCCACCACGCTGGGGGCGACATAGCGCTCGAACAATCCACGTATCTGCCTTTTCTCCCGCTCTTTCGTCTGTTCGACCTGTCGCAGCAGGCGAGCGTTCTCAATCGCGATAGCGGCATAGTCGGCCAGCGCCATGAGCAGACGCCGGTCGTGATCGTTGAAAAAGCGAGACGTGACCTTGTTGCTCACACCCAACGCGCCGATGGACTTGGCGCCGATCTTTAGTGGCGCATAGAGCATCGCGCCGGTCATGGTGGCGTTTCCCTTGCGTACAGCGTCGGCGGCCAGTTCGTCTTCCGTACGCCTCGACCTCTGCCGCTTTTCTCCACTGACGCGCCGCTTGCGCACCTTTTCCTGGAGGAATCCGTCAGCATCCTCGTTTTCCAGCAGGACTGCGCCCTCCTCGGCGCCGGTGATGTAGAGCGCGGCATCCACTATCCGCTCCAGCAATTGATCGTGATCCATCAGCGATGTGACCGACTTGCCAACCTGGGAGAGGGTGTTGAGTTCACGTAGACGCTGTTCCAATTGCCGCTTGGCCTGCACCAGCCGGGTGGTGAGGGCCTCCTTTTCGCGCTGGAGTCGCACCTCGGTCAATGCCCGTTCGACGACCGCCAGCATCTCGTCGGCCGTAAAGGGCTTGATGACATAATCGCGCACGCCCTTGCGGAACACCTCGACGGCGATGGCCTCGGACCCGTGGGAGGTTACCAGGACGACCGGGACTTGGGAGCGATGGGCGCGCAAGGCGTCGAGCACTTGGAGGCCGCTCATCTTGGGCATCTCGAAATCGAGCAGCACGAGATCAACGTCACCTTCAAGGGCCTTTTGCAGTGCCTCAGCCCCATTGGTGGCCTCCAACACCTCAAAGCCGTGAGGCTGCAGGACGCACTGAACGACAAAATCGCGCACCTCACGACTGTCGTCTGCGACGAGCACCCGAATGTCAGGCAAGGATATCCTCCTACTGCTCTTTAATCTCGTAACGTATCATCTCAATATTTTGGGGAACTCGCGACGTAGCCGCGCTTTCCGTAGCGCGCTGGCCCCGCGAGGTATGGAATCCTCGGCTACATTGCCTTTATTGAGCAGATACCTCGTAAGTGTACGACGCCCACTCGGTCGTCACGGGCGCCAGGCCAGAGATGGTGATCACAGCCCGGTCCGTGCGGTTATCCAGCGGGACGACCCACTCGCCGGTCTGATCCTCCTCCAGTTCCAACCGCTCCACCGTCGTCTCAGAGCCAAAGAGAATCAGTTGTAGCAGCCACTCTTGCGGCAATACGTTGGCGTGCCGGATAAAGCCGGCCGTCTCCCACTCGTCCCCATCCTCCTCGAAATCACTCGAGTAGCCAATTTCGGGGATGGTCACGTCGTCGAGGAGAAAGCCGGGGCGGTTGACCGCGTCGTCGGTGATGTACTCGAAGCGGATCAGAATCTCCTGTCCGGCATAAGTGGAGAGGTCCACCTGCTCCTGGATCCACTCCGCCTGCCCCCCGCTGCCACTGTGACCGGTGTAGGCCCAGCCGAAAGAGTTGCCGTTGGGATTGGTGGGCGTGCCGGAGGGAGTGGTGAGAATCTCCCAGGTCTGCCCGTCGTCGGTGCTGACCTCTACGTAGGTATAGTCCCAGTCCTCCTCGATGTCGTACCAGGCCCAGAATTCGAGCGTGGCCGTGCTCACATCGGAGAGATCAAATGCCCGCGTCAGGTACATGTCCGAGTCGTCGCCCCGGTTCGACCACCAGACGTAACTGCCGCTGTGGGCGGTAGTGTCCATCAGACCAATCTGGGTTGAGCCGGTGAAACGAAATGTCAGTGGCCGCTCGCCGTGCAATTCGATATAGTCGGCGCCATATTGGTGCACCGTGGCGCTCTCGGAGATGGGGGAGTCGGCCTCGTAATAAGTGGCCTCGATGTCGAAGGAAGGCGGGTCAATCTCGTCGTAGCCATACTGCCCGCCGGCCAGATAGGGATCGTCCAGCAGGTTGGCAACGATCCAATCGGCGAACAAATCCACGCAAGTCAGCCCAGTGCTCAATTCCTCCAGCACAGCCTCCACGCTGGCGAAAGAGTTTTCGGGATGGGCGACCAGCGCCTGGGTGGCCTCGCGGCCAAACTGGTCAAGAAAGTAGGAGGTAAAGAGGTAACCCGCGCCATAGTTGGCCCCGGCCGCGCCGGGCCCTTCGGGCCACGAGTTAAGTTGCGTGTCCGGCGTCGTGGCAAACGTCCACTCGCTGCCACCGACGTCAAAGCCGTTCAGGTACATCGCCAACTCGGAAAAGCCCTCGTTCAGCCAGGTCTCTTCGTTGCGGTCGTTGTACCAGTGAATCATATGCTGGAACTCGTGGGCCAGGACGCCGTTGTAGAAGGAGTCATTGACAGTCACGTTTTCGATGTTGATGTAGAACATCTCCATCTCGTTAGAGTCGTCGCGCACGGTGGAGACGAACTCGTCGGCGCTGGAGTAATAGCCGGCGATGGAATCTCCCAGGTCGCGGGCGTGGAGGATGGAGACGTGGGGGTCGTTATCCACGCCGGGGCTCCACTCGCTGCCAAAGAAGGCCCGATCGGTGGAATAGGTGTGCTCCTCGAACAGGTCACCCGCCGCGACTAGATCGTCACGGTCAAAGCGCGCCCCATCCTCGACCCACATGTAGACGTGCTCGGTCTTGTATTCCAGGATGGCGTAAATGTCAAACTGTTCGTCGGTGTCCACGTTGGAGACGTGAAAGAGGCGACGAGTACCCACAGAGTAATCGGGAGAGCCGCCTGGATTGACAGTGCGCGGAGTGTCGGGAGGCAGGCCGCGCAACCGGATCGCCAGCTCGTGCAGGTCGCGCACCGGCACGTCGGTCGTCGCCAATAGTTCCTCCGTCTCGGCTCCGGCGTCGCCCACGGGCTCACGCGTGATGGCGGGGGTTGGTTCGGGAACGGGAGTGTCGTAGGTGGGCGGCATAGCGGTCCCAAAAATCAGCGTGGGTTGGAAGAGCTCTTCCCAATCCCAATCGGAGCCGCAGCAGCAACAGCAACAGCAACTAGCCGCCAGCAAAGTGGCCGCAGCAACCAGTGTGGCAAGTGTCCGGTTCATCGTTTCTCCTTTGGGGTAGATCACGATTCTGTAGTGACGACTTTAGTCGTTCTGGCACAAGTGCGACCAAAGTCGCTACTACGAACTCGATTCGTGATCTACTGACTACAAGGCAGCGGTGGCTAGCTGCTGGCTAAATGTTGGACCAATCCCTGCACAGCCTGCGCCAGCGGCGAACTGGGAGCGTGGAGGGCCAATGGTGTCCCTTGCGCCGACGCCTCTACCTGAGCCGGATCATAAGGGATGGTCCACACCGGTGGATATCTGAGAGCGCGCTCGATTGCCCCGCTCGACAATTGGGGCTCCGGCGTAATCTGGTTGAGAATGATCTGGAATTTAGCCGACCACTGCTTGAGAACCCGCAGTGTGCCGACGGCCGTCTGGATTGAGAAGCGTTCGGCAGTGATCACCAATCCCACAACCGTAGCTGTCTCCAGGGCCACCATCATTGCCTCGTCCAGCACTGGCGGCGCATCCACGATGGTGACGGTGTGCCGCTCTTGCAAGATACTGAGCGTTGTCTGTGTAATTGCCTGTGACAATCCATGCTCTATGACCGGGAAAACCGGCGACGCCAACACGCGCAGCCCGGAGGCATGTTGCAGGAGATGGGCCTCAATGACATCAGCATCGAGAGCGCCGGCCTGGACGAGACCCGACCAGTTGGGCTCGGGGCGCAGACCCAGTTGCAACGCCATGTGCCCCGACGAAGGACAGAGGTCCACCAGGCAGGTTGTTCCTTCCCCAACTTGGGCCAGTGTCGCTGCCAGATTGACCGCCAGTGTAGTGACACCGACGCCACCGCGCAGGCTCAACAGCACGACCGTCCCTGCAAACGTAGGCAGTTCTCTCATTACCCGTTCTGCCAGCAGATCGTTGACTCGCTCCAGCAACTCCATCATCATCACCGGCTTGGCCATATACTCGTCGGCGCCGGCGCCCAGCGCGGCCTGGCGGTCCACGAGTTGGCCACGCGCCGTGAGGATAATGATCGGGATGGATGCCGTGGGGGGATTGGCGCGCAATTGACGGCAGACCTCGTAGCCACTTATGTCGGGCATCATCACGTCAATGATTGCCAGGTCGGGCGGGTCGGCCCTGGCCTGGGCCAGCCCGTCTGTGCCGTCGGCGCTGAGTATGGCCTGGTGACCTCCTCTTCGTTCCAGCAACAACCGGATCATCTCTAAAAGTTCAGCGCTATCGTCAATAACCAGAATCTTTGCCATCGTAGACTATGCCTCCTCCTCCACCCAGAATGCCCCAACGTGGCTTTTGTTGACCAGGATTGCGCCACCGGTAAAAGTGACGTCTGGACGCACCGAGAACTTTATCTGTCCGTCGAGGATGGAGACGAATTTGTCTGTACCGGTAGTGAGCACTGTACGCAAATCCAATTTACCCGAGAGACGCAAGTGGCCTTGGATTTCGAAAGATGGAACGGTGACAAAGACCTTGCGCAGGTAGGCGCCAAAATAACTGCCGTAGGTATGTTCTCGCGCCATCCCATCTTCCTGGAGAGCGACGACGACGGAGGTGACGTTAGTTTTGTGGAGGATGGAAGTGGTGTGGCTGGCGACGATGTCCGCCGGGTGCTCAATATTGGAGACGTAGGCGTCCTCAAGTTGGAGAAAGGCCGTGGTGTGATCGTTGAGTTGATCGGCCAGTTTCCGATAGCGCACGTCCACGCGGCCAGATATGCGGTAACTCTGGGTGAAAAAGTCCGCTACTAACCAAGAAGTACGCTGACGTTCCGACATCTCAAGTGTCCTTTCACTCTGCACGTAGTGGGTGAATTATAGTACAAGTATGAGAGATAGACAAACCGGCTATGTATCCAATGTCATCAAGTCAAGGATTGTAAAAACCTGCAGGTTTCCGCCAGAGCTTTTGTGAGCCAGATTCGACACGATTAACAGTGTATTCCGTTCGAAAGTGTCTCATAAAACCTGGCAGGTCTGGTTCTCATCTCTTGACTTGACATTGCGCGGTAGGGAGATTGGGGGACCTGTTGTCTCGGAGGGACAAGGTCGCTCTGCGAGACTTTGCGCTCAGCATCCGTGTCGCCGGTGAGGGTCCAGGGTCACAACTGCGGATTGACCATACTCCGATTTGCCGTATAATTGTAGTGCAAGGAGATGAGCGATGGCATCGGGTATGAGACAGCCACGAATTTGGAGAACACAGGTGTCATCATCGCTGGAGGATTTTGGCCGCTGAACGTCTATCGCTGGTAGATGTGAGAAGCAGGAGGGAACAATGTCCGAAATCACCGTCCAATCAATCTACTTTGACCAACCCGGCCCGCAGAACACTGCCCGCACGCTAGAGATCGCCCAACGACGGGCTGCAGAACTGGGCATCCGCACGGTGCTCGTCGCCAGCACGCGGGGAGAGACCGGCGTCCAGGCCGCGCAACTGTTTCAGGGGTACAACCTCATTGTTGTGACCCACGCGGCTGGCTTTCGCGGGCCCAACACGCAGGAATTGACACAGGAGAATCGTGCCGCCATCGAGGCCGCTGGCGCCAGGATACTCACCTGCCAGCATGCCTTTGGCGGCGTCAGCCGCGCCGTGCGCAAAAAGTGGGGCACCTACGAGATTGACGAGTTCGTGGCGCAGACGTTGCGCATCTTGGGACAGGGGACAAAAGTCGTGGTCGAGATCGCGCTGATGGCCGCCGACGCCGGACTGGCGCCGGTGGGGGAACCCTGCATCGCCATCGCCGGCACCGGCCGCGGGGCTGACACAGCCGTCGTCCTCATCCCGGCCCACGTGCAGCAGTTCTTTGACCTGCGCGTGCTGGAGGTGCTGGCCAAGCCTCGGCTGGGGTGATTTGCAAGGAGAACACTGATGAGCGAGATTAAGAACCTATCCTTCGAACAGGCTTTCGCCGAACTGGAGGAGACCGTCCGCAAACTGGAGGCCGGGGGGCTGACACTGGAGGAGAGCCTGGCCTTCTTTGAACGCGGGCAGGCGTTGGCCGCTCACTGCGGCACGCAACTCGACCAGGCCGAACTCAAGATCGAGCAACTCGTGCCCGAGGGCCAAATCCCATTCGACCCGGAGCAGCGGCTGTCGGTGTGATGAGCGAGGTGACCGGTGATGGGAATAGAAATGCCAATGGTCTTTTGGAGTAACAGATGAACAAAGGTTCAACTCCCTGAGATCTACCAGAAAAACGTCCGCATTGGTTGAAAAAGCCATCTCGTCATTTACTCCTTCCTCATTTGCTTCATATACGCTTGCACCAAGTAGATCAATCAGGAGTTGAATTATGTCTCTCTTAAGTGACCTTTCCCTCATCCTCCTCGCCGTCGAGGCATTCGCTATGGCGCTGGTGCCTCTGACGCTATTCGGCGGGGCGGTCTATGGTATGTGGTACCTCCAACGGCACGAGAACCTGCCCAGTTGGCTCCGCCTAGCACAGGAGTACCTGGCCCTGGGCCAGGCCTACGTCGAACTAGCGATGCGCGCTGTGGTCAGGCCGTTTATGCTGATCCATTCCACCCTGGCGATGGTCCAGGGTTGGCTTGGTGCAATCAAAGTTGATCGTAACTTGTATCCCTAACCCAATGTCATCAAGTTAAGAGATGAGAACCAGACTTGCCAGGTTTTATGAGGCACTTTCGAACGGAAATACACTGTTAATCGTGTCGAA
>CAYQTW010000035.1:0-13863 GCA_964420485.1 uncultured Anaerolineales bacterium | reverse complement strand
CTCACAAAAGCTCTGGCGGAAACCTGGCAGGTCTTTACAATCCTTAACTGTATCTTCTCAATATCCTGGGGTAGGGGCAGGACTTGCTCTTGCCCACAAGGGCGACCGCAAGGGTTCGCCCCTACCTATTGAGAAGATACCCTTAACTTGACATTGGGTCGAGACGCACTTTTGCGCCGAAAAAACGTCTTAACCTGCGAGAGGGCGAGTAGTTACCCCATACGAACGAATAACATCATCTTGACAATACCTAACCAGAGTGCTACAATCCACCCGTCGCCGAGCGCCGCTGGCCCAATATTGCAGCGGCGATGTTTTCATGTATATGTAAAGGTGAAACTATGACTAATGGCAAACTACAAGCCGGGGGTCTGATCCAGAATGATCACCTGGCCATGATCGGCATAATGGACATCCCGTCACACCCAGGCGTGGGTGGTATGATCTTTTCTGAATTGAGCGAGCAGGGAATCAATGTCGAACTGATTGTGCACCTGATTGATGTGGAGGAAAAGGATCACATCGTCCTGTGCGTAGGCCGGGATGACCTGAGCCAGGCGTTGGCGGTGGCCGAGGGCATACGGAAGCAGGTCGGAGGGAAAGCCGTCACCAGCGACCCCGAGGTGGCGTCGGTGAGCCTCTTTGGCCTGGATTTCCGCGAACAGCGCGGCGTCGCCAGCCACATGTGCAAGACGTTGGGTGACTGCAATATCAATATCCGCGCCATCAGCACTTCTCTCTCGACCATCACCTGTGTGATTGAGGCCCAGCGCCTGGACGACGCCGTCCACACACTGCGTGAAGCGTTTGCATTGCCCTGACGGGAACTCGACGAGTATGCAACCGGGACGCACTGCCGTAGAACAGACGGTATCGGGGAACACACTACAACCCCAGTTCGGCACCATCAGGCGCATCACCGGCCCGGTGGTAGATGTCTCTTTCGCGGGTGACGAGTTGCCAGCCCTGTTGAGCGCGTTGGTCGTTCGCAACGACAGACACAATGTCACCATCGAGGTTTTGCAACACCTCAACCGTCACACAGTGCGCGGCATTGCGATGGAATCGACTGCCGGTCTACGCCGTTATATGACGGTCGAGGACACCGGCGAGCAGATACGAGTACCGGTGGGGAGGGAGACGCTGGGGCGTGTGTTCAACGTGCTGGGACAGCCCATAGACGAGGGCCCACCCCTGGGCGAGGCGCGGATGGAGAGCATCCACCAACCGGCGCCCCCTTTCGTTCAGCAGCAGCCCTCGACGGAGATATTCGTCACCGGGCTAAAGGTAATTGATTTACTAGCCCCCTACGTGCGCGGTGGTAAGATCGGACTATTAGGTGGCGCCGGGGTGGGCAAGACGCTGCTGATCATGGAAATGATCCACCACACCTCGGCCGAGCACCGGGGCGTCTCGGTCTTTGCCGGCGTGGGCGAGCGCACCCGCGAGGGCAACGAACTCTACCTGCAGATGAAGCGCACGGGCGTGCTCAAAGACGCCGTGCTGGTCTTTGGGGAGATGAACGAGCCACCAGGGGCCCGCTTCCGGGCCGCGTTCACGGCTCTGACCATGGCCGAGCACTTCCGCGACGTCGAGCATCGGGATGTATTGTTCTTCGTTGACAACATCTTTCGCTACATCCAGGCCGGCGGTGAAGTGTCGGCCCTGCTAGGGCGATTGACCAGCGCCGTGGGCTACCAGCCCACGCTGGCCACCGAGGTGGGCATGCTGGAAGAACGTATTGTCTCTACGTCCAAGGCCGCTATCACCTCCGTCCAGGCGATTTATGTGCCGGCCGACGATCTGACCGACCCTGCGCCGGCCTCGACCTTTGCGCACCTCGACGCCACGGTAGTCCTGTCGCGCCAACTGGCCAGCCAGGGCTTTTATCCAGCCGTTGACCCGCTGGAATCAAGTTCGCGTCTCCTTGACCCGCGCATCATCGGCGAGGAGCACTATCAGGTGGCGACGCACGTGCGCGAGATATTGACGCGCTACAAGGAACTGCGCGACGTGATCGCCATCCTGGGCATCGAGGAACTGGCCGAGGAGGACCGGCTGCTGGTGCGGCGCGCGCGCAAGGCACAGCGTTTCCTCACCCAACCCTTCTTCGTCGCCGAGGAATTCACCGGACAGGCAGGGGTCTTTGTGCCCCTCGAGGAAACGGTGCGCGGCTTCAAAATGATCATTGACGGCGAGTTGGACGACGTCCCGGAACAGGCTTTTTACATGACCGGCGACATCAACGGTGTGCTGCGCAAGCGAGAGCATAAAAACAATACAATGAATGGGGAATAAAGCGAATTGGGAATGGAACGAATTGGGAAAAAAGTGAATAAGGAGCGGATTGAGAGCAAGAAATTCGTTCCTTTCCAAATTCGTTGTAGTGTTTCCGGCAAGCGACCAAGACGATGCAACTGAATGTCATCACTCCCGACGAGATTGTCTTGAGCACCGACGTGGAGGCAATTCGTGTGCAACTCTCCGACGGCTGGTGGGGCATCCTGCCGCGACACGCCCCCTTTCTGGCACACGTTGTGGCCGGCATTATGCTTTATCGCCGGCAGGGAGACACCCACTACGTGGCCCTGTACCAGGGCACGATCCAAGTGCAACACCGCTTTCCCAAACCAGACCATGTACTGGTGTTGACCGCCGCCGCCGAGGAAGGCGAAGACCTGGCGGCGTTGGAACACGCGTTGGAGCGGCAACGCGCCCGGCTGAGCCAGATCGCCCAGGAAGCCCACATCGAATTCACGCGGGCGCGGATGGCCCTGGAGCGGGCGCTGCGCGAGACGGCGGAACTGGCGCCGCTGAGGACGATGTAGGGGCCAATACGGTAGGGGCAAACCCTTGCGGTCGCCCCTCTGGGCAGGCGCAAGGCCTGCCCCTACCCCAGGTGTTGAGAAATGGACGACGAACGATCCGAGCCGACATCCAAACAGCCAAAGGACAAGCCCGAAAACTTTTGGAAATTGGTCGCCGAGGCAACCCAGTTGGGTTGGAACCTGGTGGTGCCCATCGTGGGCGGCGTGCTGCTGGGACGGTACCTCGACGACCGATTCGGCAAAGAGTTCACGTGGACCCTCTCGCTGCTGTTGATGGGTGTGGCTGTGGCGTTCAACAACCTGTACGCCATATACATCGAGCACAGTGACGCCGAACCGTTTCGCAGACGGATCAAGAAGCGTCGCCAGAAACCAACACCGGATCTCGAGGCCGGTGACAAAGAGAGCGAGAACCATGCAAAGAATCAATAACCCGCTCACCCTGGTGTTCCTGATCACACTGGTCATCTGCCTGGCCGTGGTCAGTAACCTGCTGAAGGGGCCGGCCGGCGAGGCCGAAGAACCTGACGTAGCCGAAGAGATTACGCCGCACGTGGTCTTTACTGTGGGGCCGCTGGAGGTGACCTCGACAGTCGTCAACACCTGGGCGATGATGCTCTTGCTCGGCGCAGGGGCCTACCTGATCGGCCGCAACCTCAAATTGCGCCCTGGCCTGGTGCAGAACATGCTGGAGTGGGTCGTCGAAGCCATCGAAAAGTTGATCCGCGAGATGGTGGGCGTCGAGGACACAGCAATCTTTTTGCCAGTCGTGGGCACGCTGGCTTTTTTCATCGGCAGCGCGAACCTGATTGGCCTTCTGCCCGGCCTGAAATCCCCCACGCCGGACATCAACACGCCGCTGGCCATGGCGTTGGTCGTCTTTTTCAGCGTGCCCTACTTTGGGATTCGCACGCGCGGCCTATGGGGTTACCTCAAGCACTACGTCGAGCCGATCTTTCTGATGTTGCCCATCGAAATCGCCAGCGAGATTGCGCGCACCTTTTCGCTCACCTTCCGGCTGTTCGGCAACATTATGGGAGAAGAGATTATCATCAGTATCTTGTTTATCATCATGCCGCTCTTTGTGCCGGTGCCGATGATGCTGTTCAGTATCTTTACCGGCCTGCTACAGGCGTACATCTTTACGCTTCTGACCTGCGTGTACATCGGCGGAGCGGTTCAAGCACACAAGTAGGGGCGCGGTAACCGCGCCCCTACAAACCACAACGAGGAGGAATGAAATGGACTGGAATAACCTGCCGTGGGACAAGATTTTTATCGTGTTGACAGTCATGATCTCTGGAACGGGCGTTGTTGTAGGTATTGTTGTGCCGGCCATCGGGCAGATGATCGTCGCCTCGGCCGGGCTGAAGGCAATTTCCCGGCAGCCCGAAGCGGGCGACCGTATCAACAGCATCGTTTTGCTTTCCCTGGCCATGCTGGAGTCGCTGGCCATCTACGTGCTGGCAGTCATCTTGATCCTGATCTTTGCCAACCCGATGCTCAAGTACATCGTGGGCGAATAGCGAATGGCGAACAGCGATCAAAGTGCGCTGACTGGGGGTAGTTATGCTGGACATCAATCTGAGCACGCTCCTTCTCCAAATTGCCAATTTCCTCATCCTGGCCTACATCCTGACCCGCTTCCTTTTCAATCCATTGAAAAAAATGCTCAATGAGCGGGCGCGCCAGGCGACGAGGGCCGTGGATGAGGCGGAGAAGACCACTCGTAAGGCCCAGGAGTTGCGACTGGAATACGAGAAAAAGCGCAATAATATTGAAGCAGAAATCGTGGCGCTCAAGAATGAAGCCCGTATCGTCATTGACCAAACACGGCAACAGATGCTTCAGGAGGCATACCAGGAGATCGAGGTCATGCGTGCGCGCGCCCAGGAGGAGATCGAACAACAGCGCGCCGACGCGCTGCGCCTCCATCGTAGCAAGATCGGAGAACTCGTGGCTACACTCACTCAGCGCATGATGGGAGATATCCTCGACCCACAACTGCACCAGGCTTACCTGGATACCTTTTTGAACCGGCTGCGCTCGGTGCAATTGGAGGGGCGTATTTCCACTGGCGGTGAAAAAGCAATTTCGGCCGAACTGATCACAGCGACCCCTTTGGCCCAGGAAAACAAAGCGCGGATCGCGACCACTTTAGAGACAATAGTGTCCCAGCCCATTGATCTGGCCTGCCGCGTGGACCCCGACCTGATCGCCGGCGCGATGGTACGCCTGGGCGACACGCTAATTGACGGCAGCTTGCAAGGGCAACTCGGGCAACTACGCAGCCGGTATGAGGAAGAACTTGCCTGAGCACAAGGGCCAACTCACCACATCTCCACTACACACAGCCGACTTGCTCGATCTCATCACGCACCTGGGCGATGAGCAGCAGTATCAACTCCGCCAGATTGAACTGACATCCAACCTCAAGACCGACTATCACGTTTCGGCCCTGCGCGGGCTGATTGACCAATATCACTACCACTTGTCGGCGCAGAGTGTAGGCTCGGTCAAACAGGTGGGCGATGGCGTGGCTATCGTCTCTGGCCTGCGCGGCGTGATGGCGGACGAGTTGGTCCTGTTCCCCGATGGCACCTACGGCCTGGCGCTGGACCTCGACCACGACTATGTGGGCTGCGTGCTGTTGGGAGCAGGCGAGAACATTTACGCCGGCGACATTGTCAAAGGGACGGGGCGGGTGATTGATGTGCCGGTGGGCGAGCCGCTCCTGGGGCGGGTAGTCAACGCGCTGGGCCAGCCCATTGACGACCTGGGACCGCTGGAAACCTCAGAGCAGGTTATGCGCCGCCCCATAGACTACCGGGCAGCGACCTTTATCCAGCGTGCGCCGGTCAGCGAACCGCTGCAGACCGGCATCAAGGCTATCGACTCGGTCATCCCGTTGGGACGCGGACAGCGCGAGTTGATCATCGGCGACCGGCAGATCGGCAAGACCGCCATCGCCGTTGACACGGTCATCAATCAGCACGACCAGGATGTCTATTGCATCTACGTCTGCATCGGGCAAAAGATGTCCACCGTAGCGCAGATCGTGGAGACGTTTCGTGAACACGGGGCGCTGGATTATACCACCGTCGTCGTCGCCAGCGCCGAGGAGCCGCCCTCGATGGCTTACCTGGCGCCTTATGCCGGCTGCGCCATGGCCGAAGCATTCATGTACGCCGGCCGGGACACGCTGGTCGTCTACGATGACCTGAGCAAACACGCCATCGCCTACCGCCAACTCTCACTGCTCCTCCAGCGGCCGGCGGGGCGCGAGGCGTATCCCGGCGACATTTTTTACCTGCACTCGCGCCTGCTCGAACGTTCCGCCCGTCTCTCCGCCGCTTACGGCGGGGGGAGTATGACCGCGCTGCCCATCATCGAGACCCAGGCCGGCAACATCGCGGCCTACATCCCCACCAACCTCATCTCGATCACCGACGGGCAAATTTACCTGACCACGCAACTTTTCAATGCGGGCATTCGCCCGGCGATAGACGTGGGGCTCTCCGTTTCCCGCGTGGGCGGCGCGGCGCAGAACGAGGCTATGCGCGCTGTGTCGCGTCACCTGGCGCTGGACATTGCCCAGTTCCTCGAACTGCAGATCTTTAGCCGCTTCGGCACCGAACTGGACAGAGCCACACGCGAACAGTTGGCGCGTGGCGAGCGAGTACGCGCAATCCTGACTCAACCCCAATATGAGCCTATGCCGGTCGCGCACCAGGTGGTCGTCATCTATGCCGCCGGGCAGGGCTACCTGGACGACATACCAATCGAGCAGGTGCATCGTTTCGAGACCCTCCTGCTAAAGTTCCTGCAACAGCAATGCTCCGGCCTGCTGGCCGAGTTCTCCACCGGCCACTGGAACGCTCATCTGGAGACAGACCTGCAGCACGCGCTGGCCCGTTTCAAGGAGCAGGTATGGCCCAGGTAGCCAGCGAGGTACGGCGCCGCCTCCAGAGCCTGGAGGACATTCGCCACCTGCTACGTTCCATCCGGGCTATGTCGGCCATCCGCTGGCGGCGGGCACGAGCGCGGCTGCAATCAGCGCAAGAGTACGCCGCTGCCGTAGATCGCCAACTCGCCCTGGCTACGACTTTTCCCACACCGCTGACGCGAGGTGCGCGCAATTCCAGAAGAACTGCCTCCGAGGCTGAAAAACTTGCCCTGAGCACTTCGACTGCGCTCAGTGTAAACCCCGTCGAAAGGAGCGTGGGACTGATTGCGTTGACCTCCGACCGTGGCCTATGCGGCACATTCAACGTCGGCCTGGTGGCCCACGCCCTGGACTTTATCGAGCGCGAACGGGAGAGAGGAAAAGAGATCAAAGTCATCGCCCTGGGAGAGTATGGGGAACGGTTTTTCCGCCGCGCCGACTGCGAGTTGCTCCACACGCAGCGTTTCCCGCTCACCCACGCCATCTCCTTCGTCGAAGCGCGCGACATCATAGCCAGGGTCAAGCGTTTCTACGAGACCAGAGCCTTTGACACGCTCTACCTGATCTATAATCAATTCATCTCATTTGGCCGTTATCAACGGGTCGAGGTGCGCTTACTACCACCTGATCTCACTACTGTCTGGCGCAGCCAGAAACCGGGTCTTGCGGAAAAAACCCAGTTTCTAGTCCTGGGCACGCCGCCGCAGGCTCTCCAGGATTTCCTTCTGTGGGAACACCTGGCCATGCAGGTCTACCTGGCGCTGATCGAATCTATGGTCAGCGAACAGGGGGCACGTTTGCAGACGATGGACGCTGCCATCGCCAATCTGGACGAACGGGTGGAGGGGTTGCAACTCCAATACCATGCCATCCGCCAGGAGAGCATCACCCGCGAGGTGTTGGAGGTGCAGAGCAACACGCAAAGAACCCAGCGATCGTGAGAAAGAACCACCCTCGTCTTGGCCGGCGGAAGGAGGCGACGGTGAAAAGAGAGAGCGTTGGCTCGTGGAGAGCGGCGCACACTGGCCCGCAGTCACGTGAGGGCTACTCTACCCAGAACGGCGCGCTGGCGTACTTGAAACCGCCGTCGGGAAGGAGCGCGACGACGACGCCGTGCGCCAGTTCCCGCGCCACTCCCAGCGCCGCAACCACCGCCGCCCCGGCCGAGATTCCCACAAAGAGTCCCTCCTGGCGGGCCAACCGGCGGGCCATCACCTGCGCCTCCTCGGTGCTCACCTCGACGGTTCGGTCCACGAGGCCGGGGTCGTAGACGGCCGGGATCTCGGCCGCCGCCAGGTACTTTAATCCCCCAATGCCATTCTGAGGGCCATCGGGTTGTACGCCGACGAGTTGCACCGCGCGGTTTTGCTCCCGCAGGTAGCGGCTGATCCCCATCATCGTCCCGGTGGTGCCCAGGCCAGCCACAAAGTGGGTGATCCGCCCCTCCGTCTGCCGCCAGATCTCGGGGCCGGTGGTGGTGTAGTGGGCCAGCGGGTTGGCCGGATTGCTGTACTGGTCGGCGTAGAAATACCGGTCGGGCTCAGCGGCCGCCAGTTCGCGGGCCAGATGGCGTGCCCCATCAACCCCGGCGGCAGGATCGGCGAGGGTCAGTTGCGCACCATAGGCGCGCAAGATTTGCACCCGCTCCGGGCTGACATCTGCGGGCAGCATCAGCCGGACGGGAAAGCCCAGCACCGCGCCAAGCATGGCATAGGCGATGCCGGTGTTGCCAGAGGTGGCATCGAGCAACACCTTGCCGGGGGCCAGATCGCCTGTCCGCAAAGCCTCCCGGACGATGGACAGGGCAGTGCGGTCTTTGACTGAGCCGCCGGGGTTGAACCCTTCCAACTTGACGTAGAGCACAATGGTGGAAAAAAGATCACCGGTCACGCGGGTCAGCCGGATCATAGGGGTGTGGCCGATCAGCGACACGACCGGAGATGTTTGAAATGTGTGGTCAGAATATGTCTGGAACATTGTCTCCTCCCAGGATTCCCAGGCCAGGGACACAAAAAGCCAACCTTTGCCTGCGCAAAGCCCCTCACGTAACTGCGAGGGCGCTGTCGCCTGGCCCGGTTGGCCTGAGAAGAGATATGCGTGTCCGGAGCCTAGACGATCATCGCCCCCGCTCCAGACAGATGCAGTAGATATATAAATACATTCCGGTCACTCTCCTGAGAATTGTGCTTGCGGCACAAACTTGACGACAACGGTAAGATATGATATATTATGAGTGGCAAGATAGTAAGACGTCGTGGGAAGGGCGCCTAGGCGCTCCTTGACCTTGCGGTCTCAAAGTCTCCCTGGCGACGCGGCTTGCCTTTCTTTTTATGCCTTCAGGTTGCCTCTTTGAGCACTGCGGCGATCAGGGCCGGCAGCGCCGCTTCCACAGCCGGGCTCAACCCCTCGCCCCAGCCGACCGAGGCCGGTTGGACGCCAAAGATCACCATCTCTGGCAGTGTCCGGTCCAGCGCGTTGGCCAGCGCCAGCACCTCACTTAAGCCGGCATGGTGGAGGGAGAAGCGATCGGGCGCGGAGGCCAACCGGACGTCGGCCGGGGTAAAGCGCACGAACTCACCCGGCTCCCGTCCCATCTCGGCAGCATCCACGATCACGACACGCTTCCATCCCTCCATCAAATTTAGCAGCCCCAGGCCACCCGCGCCCCCATCAAGCACGTGGACGCCGTGCGGCAGTTCTAGGTGCATCAGTTCCTCGACCATGCAGCAGCCCACGCCGTCGTCTCCGCGCAGCGGGTTGCCCATGCCCAGTATGAGAGTGGCGAATGACGAACTATCAGATTCGCCATTCGCCTCTCGCCATGCGCTCATACGAACTTTACAGTCAAAAAGTGGGCCGAGCAGGAGATGCACGGGTCGTAGGCCCGCACCAGCATCTCTAGCATCAGTCGAATCTCATCCTGCGGTTTGTCCATGATCTGCGGCACCAGCGCCTGCATGTCGTGGTTCAGATTGGCCATGTTCTGGTTGGTGGGGATGATGCAGTTGGCCTTGACACAGATACCGTCCTCGTCGTAGACATAGTTGTGGAAGAGGATGCCTCGGGGCACGTCGCACGAACCGACGCCCTCCCCGGCCTGCACCTTGATCTCTGGTATCTGCTCGGGCTGGATGCCGCGCGTCAGCAACTCGTCTATGATGCGGATGCTGTCTTCCACGCAGTGGACCATCTCTACCACCTGGGCGGCGGAATTGAGGAAGGGGTTGTAGCAGATAGGCTTTAGCCCCAGTTTGCCGGCCGCCTCCTGGGCGCGGGGGTGCAGTTGGTCAAAGTTGTTGTTCACGCGGGCCAGCGCACCGACCATGTAGGACTCGCGGTTGTGGTGGGTCCACTTGGCCGTGGAGAAAGGCACGCACTCCTCGTTGGTCACATCCCTGTAATCCTCGATGGGATAGGAAAAGCCATCGGTGGTGACGACGGTGCCGTCAATGAAAGCGTACTCGTCGTCCTTCTTGAGGGAGACGTACTCGGTCTCCCGCTCGAACTCGGGCCAGGGCAGGGTGGCGAACAGCGCCACTGTCTCATCCATGTCGGCGCGGGCGTCCACCAGCCGGGCCTGCATCTCCCGCAACTCTCCTGCGGTGGGCGTGTGGGTAAAGCAGCCGACGGCCATCGCGACGGGATGCGTGTGGCGGCCGCCGATCATTGCGCACAGGTCGCCGGAGAGTTTTTTGATGCGCAGCGCCCGTTCCACCACCTCTCGATGGGTCGCTGCCAGCGGGATGACGGAGCCGACGCCGAAGAAATCCGGCGCAACCAGGTAGTAAGTATGCAGAACGTGGCTGTCTATGATCTCGCCGTGAAAGTTGAGTTTGCGGAGGAGCATTGTCTGCTCCGGCGGCTCCACCCCCAGCGCCTTCTCGGTGGCGCGGAGGCTGGTCGTGGCGTGGCCCACGCTACAAATGCCGCAGATGCGGGAGGTGATGTGGCTGAGTTCGTGGTAAGGCCGACCGCGCACGAACGCCTCGAAAAAGCGCGGAGCCTCGACGACCTCAAAGCGACATTCCTTGATCTCGCCGTTGCGGGTGTCTACGACGATGTCGCCGTGCCCTTCGACACGGGTTACGTGATGTACGTCAATCTTCAAAGTAGTCATTTCCCCTCCTTCTCAGCCTCTCGCTCCTGCACCTGGTACGTATTGAACATTGTGAAGCGAGATAGTATATCCTCCACGGTCAGGCCGGCCTCGGCCAGCACGTCTTTCATCGCGTTCTCGTTCGGGTTGGGGATGAGCCCCCGGCAGCCCTCGCAGCCACTGCCGAACGTGGGGCAGATAGCCCCGCAGCCGGCCCGCACCACCGGCCCCAGGCAGAACTTGCCGACGTCGAACAGGCACACGTTCTCCTTCAGTTTGCACTCGACGCAGAGGGGATAATCGGGAATGGGCAGACTCTTGCCCAGGAGCACCGCCTTGACCACCTTGACGAACTCTTCGCGGTCAATAGGGCAGCCGGGTATGGCGGCGTCCACCTCGATCACGGCGCTGATGGGCCGGGCCGGGTAGGTCTCGTACCAGTCCGCCTGGTCCCCGTAAACCCAGCGGCGGACGTCCTCCAGCGGGTGCAGGTTTTTCAGCGCGTTGATACCTCCCAGGTGGGCGCAGGTCCCCAGCGCGACGACGATGTCGGCCTGTTCGCGGATCTTTCTCAGACGCGCCTCGTCGGAGGCACGAGTGCAAGAGCCCTCGATGAACGCGATCTGGTAGTCCTCTCCCTTCTCGGTCATCGCCTCGCGGAACTGGACGATCTCGACGGCGTCGAGCAAATCCAGGTGGGTCTGGAGCGCATCAATGACCGTCAACTGGCATCCTTCACAGCACGCAAAGTCAAAGAAAGCGACCTTCGGCTTCCCATTGTTCGTTGTTTCACTCATTACAATGCCTCCTCGATGCCCTTGATCTGAGCATAGGTGAAAACCGGGCCATCCTGGCAGCAATACAGACCGTTGATCTGGCAATGACCGCACTTGCCCACGCCGCATTTCATCCGCCGTTCCAACGAGAGATAGATCTGCGTCTCCGGGATACCCTTGCCGAGTAGTTCCTTCAGCACAAAGCGGTACATGATGGGCGGGCCGCAGGTGACGGCGACGGTGTTGCGCGGGTCCACGCTGACGTCGGGAAAGAGCGTGGTGATGACGCCTTCGTTACATGTGAACGGTTCGCGCTCACCCCACGACTCGTCCAAACAGTCTACCGTGACGTGACATTCGATGTCGTCGCGGGCGATCCATTCCTCCACTTCGTCGCAAAAGAGCAGTTCGGCCGGCCGCTTGGACCCGTAGAGGATGATCACGCGCTCGAAAAAGCCGCGCTCGTCGAGCATCTGGTTGATCAGCGAACGAAGCGGGGCCAGCCCGATGCCGCCCGGCGCGAAGAGCACGTTCTTGCCGTGCATCTTTTCGATGGGAAAGCCATGACCAAAGGGGCCGCGGATGCCCACCATGGCTCCCGGCTGCAGTGCGTGCAGCGCGTTGGTCACGTCACCCACACGCCGCACGCAGAGTTGGAATGCGCCGTGGGAGCGGCTGGGCGACGAGGTGATGGAGATGGGAGCCTCGCCCACGCCCAGTATCGAGAGCATTACGAACTGTCCCGGGGCGTGCCCCAAATCGCGTCCGCCCGGCAACTCGATGGTGAATAGTTTCTCTAATTCGGTCATCTGTTCCACATTGACCAGACGGGCCATCTCGGGTGTATAGATGCTTGTCGTCATCGTCCGTTCCCTCCTGCTGTCTCGTAGATGGCGTTAAAGCCCTCGACGATGTCAATGTTCGCCACGCAGGCGCGGATACAGCGCCCACAACCCACGCAGCCCAATTCGCCGAACTTGTCATAGATGTACTTTCCCTTGCGCATGAAACGATGGCGCTGGCGAGCCGAGCGGGCCTCGCGGAAACTCTCGCCACCGGCCACGCGGGCGAACTCGTCCAACTGGCAGGAATCCCAGCGACGCAACCGTTCCCCCTCCGTCAGCGCCATATCCACCTCGTCAAAGACGTTAAAGCAGTAGCAGGTGGGGCAGACGTTGGTGCATGAACCGCAAGATAGGCAACGCTCCCCCAGTTCATCCCACAAGGGATGGTCGTAGGCATTGCCCAGCAGGGCCGGCAGTTCGGCGGCATCAAAGTCCAGGCGATGGGTGAAACGGGGCCACTTGGCACCGAGCACTTCGTTCAGACAGTGCACGTCGGCGTCGGTGGCAGGTCGGGCCTGGGCGTACTTTTCCAGGAGCGCCGCCCCCGCTTCCGTCGCCACATCCACCGCGTAGGCCGATCCCAGGTCGGTCAGGTGCAGGTCATACCCCTCATCGGCGGTCAGTGTGCCCATGCTTTTGCAGAAGGAATGTTCGTCGCAGGGCTCTAAACATTCCAGGCTGACAATGATGGTCTGCCGCCGCCGCTCCAGGTAGTGAGCGTCGGGGTACTCTTGAGAAAAGGCCCGGTCCAACAGTCCGATGGCGTGCAGGTCGCACGTATGCACGCCCAAGAGCACTGTCGGGCAGGCGACGACGACCGGCTCCACTCGCGGCTTCCCTCCCAGAGTGAAAGTGGCCAGCCGTTCCTGGGGAGGCTGGAGCACTTTCTTGGGCGGCAGGATGGTCGTATCATAGTCAAGCCGCAGTTGGGCCGGATCAGTGATCGGGCCAAAAGCGAATTTGGGACCTTTCGCCTTTGGCCCGATGACCTGGTAATCGGCCATTAGCCGCTCCAGGCATTCATCCAGCGATGCTTTGGCAAATATTTGTCTCATAGCATACTCCTTTCAAGAATTTGGCGTGGCTTCATGCGTCGCCTCTCAATGCACAATTATAACATATTTTATCCTCGCTGCCAACGGCGGGCAGCGCCCACTCATTTCTTGTCCTCAAGCAGTAATCCCGCCAACTCGCGCATCTCCTCATTGCCCAGAAGGAGCGCCGCCAAGATGTAGGTTGCAGCCCCCACCGCCAACCCGCCCACGCCGGTCACAAGCAGCCCGGCGCCGGGGAGAAGAGCGACCAAAGTCGCCACTATGATCCCCATCAACGCCGACGCAAGCCCCGCCCGCGCCAGCGAGAGGCCCAGCGC
>CAYQTW010000034.1:0-13874 GCA_964420485.1 uncultured Anaerolineales bacterium | reverse complement strand
GGCGCGACGATCAACGAGTTGAACACCGTGCGCAAGCACTGTTCGCGCATCAAGGGCGGCAATCTGGCCCGCCTGGTCGCCCCGGCCCGGCTGGTCACTCTCATTCTCTCCGACGTGGTCGGCGACCCGCTCGACGTCATCGCCTCTGGCCCCACCGTGCCCGACCCGACGACGGTAGCGGACGCGCGATCTGTGTTGGAGCGGTACGACATTGCTGAAACCAGAAATTCTTTCCTCCAGGAGACGCCCAAGCCGGGCGATCCGGCCTTTGAGCGGGTGCAGAACGTCGTCGTCGGCTCCAACCGGCTGGCGGCGCTGGCGGCGGTGGAAAAGGCCCGCCAGTTGGGGTTCAACACGCTGCTGCTGAGCACTTACGTCGAGGGGGAGGCGCGGGAGGTGGCAAAGGTGGCGGCGGCACTGGCAAAGGGAGTGCGCGCCCACGGCGATCCCCTGCCCCCGCCGGCCTGCCTGGTGTGGGGCGGCGAGACGACGGTGACGATACGTGGCGAGGGAAAGGGCGGGCGCAACCAGGAACTGGCGCTGGCGGCGGCGCTGGCGCTGGAAGGCTGGCCGGGCGTGCTCGTGATGGCGCTGGCGACCGACGGCACCGACGGCCCCACCGACGGAGCCGGCGCAGTCGTCACCGGCGAGACGGTGGCCCGCGCCCAGGCGCTGGGGTTGGATCCACGGGCGGCGCTGGCGGCCAATGATAGTTATCCCTTTTTCGACGCCCTGGGCAAAGCGCCCCCCCTCTCATCCCCCCTTCGACTGCGCTCAGGACAAGCCCCGCACCCGCAGGGGGGAGGCTTGATCCGCACCGGCCCGACGGGGACGAACGTGAACGATTTGCTGTTCGTGCTGGTGGGGGAGACAGCGACGGATTGAAAGGAAAAGACGTGACTACAGATCAAGCACACGTGGTCTCACAGATGTACGCGACGGAAGAACCGCTGGCCGTCCGCATTCAGATTCACGAGTCGTATACCTGGCCCAAGTCAGACTTTCACGCCTGGGTGCTGGATCACGTCCCCTGGCGTGGCGATGAAAGAGTCCTGGACATTGGTTGCGGCTCGGGAGCCTACATTGAGCCGATTTGCCAGCGGTTGCCCCAGGGAGGACGTCTGCTGGCGGGCGATCTCTCCTGGGGAATGTTACGCAGCGTGGCCGCCAAATCGCTGCCGGTGTGTGTGTCTCTACTCAACGCTGACGCAACGCAGATCCCGCTTCCCGATGGCTGTTGTGACGTGGTGCTGGCAAACCACATGCTGTACCATATCCCGCAGATCGAAGCGGCAGTGATCGAGATACGCCGGGTACTGCGACCGGGTGGCTGTTTTGTGGCCGCCACCAACGCGCGGGATTCGATGCGCGCTTTCACCACCGAGGTGGCAGAGGCATGTGATGCCCTGGATTACCCGACAGAGTTTGCCCCTTCACCGGCGCGACGGCGCTTTACCCTGGAAAACGGGTGGGCTTTTCTCAAGCCATCCTTCCCCACCGTGAGGCAAGAGACCTTTGAGAGTGAGTTGGTCTTTTCCGAGGCCGCGCCCCCCGTGGCCTACATCAACAGCCTGCGCCACATTTACGCCCCTCAGTTGCCGGAGGGTCTGGCGTGGGAAACGCTGATCAAACAGGTCGAACGCCAGAT
Organism: uncultured Anaerolineales bacterium; assembly: GCA_964420485.1. Taxonomy (GTDB): domain Bacteria; phylum Chloroflexota; class Anaerolineae; order B4-G1; family B4-G1; genus CAYQTW01. The sequence goes on along the minus strand of CAYQTW010000034.1, from coordinate 12,226 downwards.
CCACTTCAAGATAACGGCCCAGGGTGAATACCGGGTCGCCAAGACCACCGGCGTCTTTATCGCCACGCTTGATTAGATCGTCACCTCGTCAACCCTGCTGTGGCCGATGACCACCCTTCGACCGGCAAACAACGTCTCTATGCAATCCGTCTATTGACAATTTGCACATAGCGTGGTAGAATAGTGCCGCTTGGATGGAATTGGTGAGGGAGGAAACGGGATGCGAGGACGAGGTCAGGGGTGGCGTTGGCGAGGTTGTTCCCGCCGGGCAGTGCGGTTCCTGGAGCCGACGCTGCTGCTGCTTTTGCACCACGGCCCGTCCCACGGCTACACCCTCCTGGAGCAGATGGAGGAGTTTGGCCTGGGCGGGCTGAACCCTAGCGTGGTCTACCGGGCGCTGCGGGAGATGGAGAGCCGGGGGTGGGTCACATCCACCTGGAACGAAGAGCGGACTCAGGGGCCACCCCGCCGGGTCTACAACCTCACCGCCCAGGGGGACGAGGCACTGGGTCTGTGGACACAGGATTTGCAGGAGACGCGCGATCTGATAAGTCATCTTGTGACTGCCTACAGCCAGCACATGGAGAAAGGTGAAGGTGAATACCATTGAAGCGCTCCTAGGGAGCCTGCGGACCGACGCGCCGGTGCGCCAGGTACTGGTGGGAGCCTTTTGGACGGCAGTGGTGCTGGATACCGATCCACCACATTGTGGCATTGCCTCGACGTTGCGCCCGGTCACTCATCCCAGCGGCCCGCCGGTGCCTGAAGCAGGCCGCCTGCTAGAGCGTAGCGGGCGAGAACTGGCGGCGCTACTCCACTCGTCCAGCACGCTGGAGGCCAGTATCGGTATGGCGACGTTCAACGCGTTGCTGGATGTGGACGAGGCCGCCTGCAGCGAGGTCAACGCCGAGCAGGTGATTCTGGAGCGAGGGGCAGGGCGGCGAGTAGCCATCGTGGGCCACTTTCCCTTCGTCGAACGGGTGCGGCGGGCAGCGGGCGAATGTTGGGTGGTGGAACTGCACCCACACCCCGGCGACATTCCCGCCGAACGGGCGGCTGATGTGCTGCCGCAGGCGGACGTGGTTGCCCTGACCGGCACGTCGCTCATCAATCATACCTTTGATGGACTGATCGGCATGTGCCGGCCCGATGGTTTCGTCATCCTACTCGGCGGCAGTGCCCCGCTCTCACCGGTACTCTTCGATTACGGTATGGACGCGGTCTCTGGAACGCTAGTGGTGGATACGCCTGCTGCATTACAGGCTGTAGGCCAGGGAGCCACCTTTCGCCAGATACCGGGCAAACGGTTACTGACGATGATGCGGGAGGAACGAACGTGAACTGGAGACAGGGAGTGGCCAAAATGCGCACCTTTCTTGAATCTATGTACGGCATGCCGTCCTATGACGAGGAGCAGTTTCGAGCCAAAATTCGCACTCTTGTACGTCCGCCCGAGAGCCAAGTCAAGGGCGACAATAAAATAATCTCACCGAGGGAGGAAAATGATTACAAGTAAACAGGTTTCTGACGCCTTGCGCGGGGTGATACACCCCGAGGTCAAGCGTAATCTAGTCGAATTGAGGATGATCAAAGACGTAAGCATCGAGGATGAGCAAGTCACGCTTACGCTGGCATTGCCTTTTATGAACGTTCCCATCAAAGACGATTTGGTACGTGCAGTCAAAGGGGCCATCGCCAAGTTGGGCGCGGACTTGGAGGTCAAAGTCAATCTGACCGAGATGAGCCAGCAGGAACGCGCCGCATTCATGACTGCGGCCGAAGGCGGTCCAAAGCCGGCCCAGTTGGCGAACGAGATCGCGCACGTGGTAGCCGTGTTGAGCGGCAAGGGTGGCGTGGGCAAGTCGTCAGTGGCGGCACTGCTGGCGGTGGCATTGAACCGGCAGGGAAAACAGGTGGGCGTGCTCGACGCCGACATCACCGGCCCCAGCCAACCCAGGATGTTTGGGCTTCACCAAACGCCACCGATGAGTCCGCAGGGCATTGTCCCCGTTCAAACCCCCGGCGGCATCAAGGTCATGTCCATCAACTTGCTGCTACCCAGCGAGGATGAAGCCGTCATCTGGCGTGGGCCATTGATCAGCGGTGCCATCAAGCAGTTCTGGAACGAAGTCTTTTGGGGAAAACTCGACTATCTGGTGGTGGATTTGCCGCCCGGTACGTCCGACGCATCGCTGACGGTGATGCAGTCCATCCCGCTCAATGGCATAGTGCTGGTGACCACGCCGCAGGACCTGGCGGGGATGGTGGTGCGCAAGGCGGCAAAGATGGCCGAGCACATGAACGTGCCCATCGTGGGGCTGGTTGAGAATATGAGTTACGCCGTTTGTCCCGCGTGCGGGGAAAGGATCGAGGTCTTTGGCCCCAGCCAGGCGTTCCACACGGCGCTGCAGACAGGGGCGCCGCTCCTGGGGCAACTCCCGCTGGACCCTGAACTGGCCCGCCGTTGCGACGTGGGGAAAATCGAGGAGTATGCGGCAGAAGCGTTTGAGTCTATCGCCGCACAGGTGGCGGAACGCCTCCCGGTGACCAAGAGCGTGCCGATCTTTGCGTAGATGAAGACCTATTTGGATTGTTACCCTTGTTTCCTGCGCCAGGCGCTGGATGCGGCGCGTAGGGCCGGAGCCGACGAACGACAACAGCACACAATACTCGACCGGGTGCTCGACGCGCTTCGGCAAAATGAGATTTCGAGCACACCGCCAGAGATCGGCGACCGGGTGCATCGCATCGTGCGCCAGGAGACAGGTGACAGCGATCCGTATCGGGCGGCCAAGGAGGCCAGCACTCATCAAGCGCTTGCTCTCTACCCTCGGCTGAAATCACTGTTGGTGGAAGCAAATGACCCGTTGGAGACGGCCGTGCGGTTGAGCATCGCTGGCAACATCATTGACCTGAGTGCTGTCGGGGAGTACGATCTTGTGGACACGGTGGAGCGGGTGCTGGCCCAGCCCTTCGCGGTTGACAATGGGGCGGCCTTTCGGGAGGCGCTCTCCGAGGCCGGCCGGGTACTCTACCTGGCCGACAACGCCGGCGAGACGGTCTTTGACCGGTTGCTGATCGAGACGCTCGACGTGCCGGTCATCTACGCGGTCAAGGGCGGGCCGACTCTGAACGACGCGACGCGGGAGGATGCACTGGCCGCTGGGGTGGACCGGGTGGCAGAGGTCGTCAGCACCGGCTCCGACGCACCGGGTACGATTCTGCATCGCTGCTCGGAAGAGTTCCGGCAACTGTACGATAAAGCCGAACTGATCATCGCCAAGGGGCAGGCCAACTATGAGACGTTGAGCGAAGAGGGAGCGCGTGTATTCTTCCTGTTGCAAGTAAAGTGTCCGGTCATCGCCCGTGACGTGGGCGTGCCGGTGGGGAGTATCGTGCTCAAGCAAAGTGGAGGAGTAAGGTGAAAAAAGTCGGCATCATCATCTGCAACCGCTACCATACCTGTGCAGGCGGCAAGTGCCTGCGGGCTTTGCGAAATCGGGAGGGGGCCTTTGCCCTGTACGAAGGCGAAAAAGTAGAATTGGTAGGTTATACCACCTGTGGAGGCTGCCCTGGCGGCAATGTCGAGTACGCTCCGGCGGAGATGAAAAAGAATGGAGCGGAGGTCATTCACCTGGCTACGGGCCTGGTGGTCGGCTACCCGCCCTGCCCGCGCCTGCAGGCCTTCTGCGAGTTCATCCCGGCCAAGTACGGGTTGGAGGTGGTTATCGGTACCCATCCCATCCCGCAGAACTATTACCTGACCCACCAAGAGTTGGGAACGTGGCAGTCGGCCAAGTGGCAAGAACGTATCCAGCACGTCTTGACGGATGAAGAGACACGTCTGGCTTATGATTGATGGCAGAAAGTGAAATAGTCAGTAGAAGGGAGGTGAGAGATATGCCGAGATTTGATGGAACAGGGCCGCAAGGCCAGGGTCCGATGACTGGGCGCGGCGCGGGGTACTGCGAGACACCCGCCGCTCCGTCTGTGCGCGGAAGGCGCTTTGCCCGCTGGCTACGCCCAACGGCGTGGCTGGGGCGTGCGTTCGGACGCGGACGCGGCCGTGGCACGGGCAGAGGACGCAACCAGCGATTTGCCCGGTGACGTAATGTTCAGTAGGTGAGACACTTTTTAAAAGGAGGTGAACGAAATGCCAGCAGGAGATGGAACTGGACCGGTAGGAATGGGACCGATGACTGGGCGCGGGGTTGGCTACTGCGGTGGCTATGGCGCACCCGGTTACGCGAACCCGATGCCCGGACGCGGCTTCGGTATGGGCCGTGGCAGGGCCTGGGGTGGCGGCGGTTGGCGCTGGCGAAACCAGTACTACGCCACCGGCCTGCCCGGCTGGGCCCGCTTCGGGTATGCGCCGGCCTGGGGGCTTCCCCCGGCCGCAGCGTATGGCCCTTATGCCGCGCCGCCGCCCCCGGAGCAGGAAACAGAGTTTCTCAAGACGCAGGCTGAGTGGTTGAAGGAGCAACTGGACGCCATCAGCCAGCGCATCGCGAAACTCGAGCAGGAAAAGTAATCGCGCTCACGGGGAAATGTTTCGGGGCGGATGACGTTACCTTTACTCCGCCACCCGCCCCGGGGCCCTAACTAGGTGGGGGGTCCGAATAGGGCTCCCCACCACAAGGACAAATCAGATTATACCCTTTAATCAGGAGGAATGCAAATGAAAATAGTTGTCACAGCCAACGGCGCTGACCTTGATGCGCCGGCCAGCCCGGTCTTTGGGCGCTGTCCAATCTACGTCTTTGTGGACACGGAGACCATGCAGTTCGAGGCCGTGGGGAACCCGGCGGTAGCCGCTGGCGGCGGGGCCGGTATCCAGGCAGCCCAGTTCGTCATTGAACAAGGCGCACAGGCCGTGGTCACCGGCAACGCGGGGCCTAATGCCTTTAATGTCTTCCAGACTGCCAACGTGCCCATCTACCTCTTCGGAGGTGGAACGGTGCGGCAGGCAGTTGAGGCGTACAAGGCGAGGAAACTCCAATCCGTAGGCGGGGCCAGCGCCCAGGCCGGAATGGGGATGAGGCGTGGCATGGGCCGAGGCAGGGGGATGGGGCGCCGCGCGCAGGGCGCTGTTCCACCGCCTCCGCCTCCGATGGCCCCTGTTGCCCCTGCTCCTTCCCGCGAGGAGGAGACCGCTACCTTGAAGGAGATGGCCGGCGACCTGCGCAAACAGTTGGCTGAAGTTATGGAGCGACTTGACAAATTAGAAAAGGAGAGTTGAACAATGCGTATCGCAGTTTCGGCAGACGATAACAATGGACTGGACAGCGTGGTCAGCCCGCACTTTGGGCGTTGCGCCTACTATGTCCTCGCGGACTTGGAAGGGCGTGAGGTGAAGCAGGTCAACACCATAGCGAACCCTTACTACGGCCAGCACGCCCCCGGTGTGGTGCCCGACTTTATCCACAGTCAGGGGGCCGACGTGATGCTCACCGGCGGAATGGGCGGCAGGGCCATCGCTTTCTTTGAACAGTATGGCGTCCAGGCAGTGACCGGAGCATCCGGCACGGTGCACCGCGCTCTGGAGCAGTACCTGGGTGGTGAGTTGCAGGGGGCTAAGCCGTGCCACGAGAGCATTGAGCATGGTCACGGGGAGATCACCGCTGAAGGCGAGTACGAGCGGGACGATGTGGGCCGCTTGCGGGAGGAGACCGAGATGCTCCAACGGCAATTGGCTGAGGTGACAGAACGGCTGGACGGACTGACGGCAGGCTAAAGCCAGTGAGGAAAGAATTGAAAGTCGTAGGCATCGTCGGATACAAGAACAGCGGCAAGACCACGCTGACCAACGCGCTGGCCCGCGAGTTGACCGGCAGAGGCCACCAGGTAGCCGTGATCAAACACACGTCCCATCACCTGGACCTTTCGGAGAAGGACACCGTGATACTGGGAGAAGCCGTTGGCCAGGTAGCGATTATCTCACCACAGGAGGCTGGGGTTTTCTGGAAAAAACCGTTGAGCCTGGAGGATATCATCCCACATCTGGAAGCGGACATTATCCTCGTCGAGGGCTTTAAGGCGAAAAAGACGTTCCCCAAGGTCGTGTGTCTGCGGGGAGAACCAGACGACCGGGACCTTTTCGATGGTCTGGCCATAAGCGCCGTCGGGCCGGCCGGTCAGGTGGAGGGAATGGACATCCCTTCCTTCGACAGCCCTTCGACGGGGCTCAGGACAAGGCTCAGGACACCGCTCCTCGGCCGAGACGAGGTGAGCCAGATCGCCGACATGGTGGAGCAAAAAGCCTTCAAGTTGCCCGGCCTGGACTGTAGCGAGTGTGGGCACGAGACTTGCTACGAATTGGCCTGCGAGATCGTGGCCGGAACCGGCAGCGTGGAGGACTGCGTCTCTCTGCAACCGGCCACGGAGGTCAGGATAGACGGGCAGATCATGCCCATGAAATCTTTTGTCTCCGACATCGTGAGGGGCACGATCCTGGGATTACTATCCCCGCTCAAGGGGTTCAGGAAAGGAAAGATCGAGGTGAGTATCTGATGGGACATCAGGAAGGGGTAACTGACTTTGATCACATAGTCGCGGACTTGCAGAGGGAGATTATCGAACAGGAACGGGCACTTTACTCGGACAAGGTCATCGAGGAGGCCCACAATCCCAGGAACCTGGGCCGCATGTCTGAGCCGGATGCGCACGCGATTGTGCATGGCTGCTGCGGCGACACGATGGAGATTTACCTGCGGTTGAATGGGGAGAGGATCACAGAGATCACTTTCATGACCGACGGCTGCGGGTCGGCTGTGGCCTGTGGGAGTATGCTCACCCGCCTGGTGCAGAAAAAGTCGCTGGAGGAGGCAGGCAGGGTCACGCCGGAAGACCTGCTCGCTGCTCTGGACGGTCTGCCCAAGGAAAGCATCCATTGCACGAAACTGGCGGTGAATACGCTGCGCGAGGCTATCGCCAACTGGCACGCGCGGGGCGAATCGTGAAACGAGAGAGTTGCATGGAGGACGTAGCCGCTCAGGCCGGTGACCTGGTCCGGCAAGGCTACCACTGAGCCGAGGCCATGCTGCTCGTCGTGGGCGAGCACGTGCTGGACGACCTGGGGCCACGAGGTGCGCGGATAGCGACCGGCTTCGCGGGTGGCGTGGGCGACACCCAGCAGGAGATGTGCGGGGCGCTGAGCGGCGGCGTGCTGGTCATCGGCGGGCTGCTGGGCCGGACGAGGTTGGACGAGAGCGACCGGCCGGCCCTCGCCCTCGCCACCCGCTACCGGACGCGCTTCCTGGCTGAACTGGGGGATACTCAATGCGCCCGGCTGCGCGAGATGGTCTACGCGCCGGGAGGGCTGGGTTCCTGCGCGGCGTTGGTCGAACGGGCAGCGGCGATTCTGCTAGAGTTGATCGCGGAGGCCGAACGAGGGGTTTGAGGAAGTGCATATCGAGATCCTCGGGGCGGAATCGCTAGGAGTGCGCGGTCTCTCGTGCGTGGTGGATGTGGAGGACCGCAAGATCGTCATTGACCCCGGGCTGGCGTTGGGCTACCATCGCTATGGGCTGCTTCCCCACCCGGCGCAAGTAGCGGTCGGGGAGCAAGTGCGCCGAGGAATCATCGCGGAGTTGAAGGATGCGACCGACGTGGTGATGAGCCACTTGCACGGGGATCACGTTCCTCTGCCGGATGCCAACCCCTATCAACTCAAGGCCCAGCAGGTAGCCCCTTTATGCCGCACAGTTCGATTCTGGGTCAAAGGGCCAGAAGGGCTTTCCCATCACATGTTGCATCGGAAAAAGTCCCTGTGCGCGGTGTTGGGCCGAGACCTGCCGAACGCGGAGGGGCAAAACGATGGGCCACTGGCCTTTTCCTCACCTGTGCCGCACGGGGAACGGCATGGCAAACTTGGCATGGTTATGATGACCCGCATTGAGGGCGAGGACGGTGTTTTCGTACACGCTTCGGACATCCAATTTCTCGACGACGAGGCCGTGTCGTTGATACTGGCCTGGCAGCCGGACATTGTGCTGGCTGGAGGGCCGCCCCTCTATCTTTCGAAACTCTCGTCGAAGCGGCGGTGGGGGGCGTGGAGGAACGCACTACAACTGGCCCGTCACGTGGACACGCTGATCCTCGATCACCACCTGTTGCGCTGCGAAGAGGGACTCTCCTGGTTGGATCGTCTATCGTCTGAGACTGGCCATCGGGTTATCTGTGCCGCCGATTTCATGGAGCGTCCCCGCTGCCTGCTCGAGGCGCGGCGCGCGCAACTGTACAAGGAGATGCCGGTTCCCCCAGAATGGCACGCAGCCTACGCTCGCGGCGACGCCGACACGCACTGCTATGAGAATTATGTGTCTGTGGAGGGCGTGACGTAGCACCGCGCACCAATGGGAGGAATAGATGTTCCAGTTTGCAAGACTTGCTGGGAGGATCAGAGATTTCATCTACAGGCAGAAACACAATTATCGGGTGGGCGTGGCGCGCTTCTCCGCGAACAAGTTTCTAGCCGGCCTCACCAGTCAATACAATGCGATATATACTGTGGGGTTGGGGGCCGATTCTGTGCAACTGGGGTCTCTCAGCAGCGTGGGCGGCGTGATCACTGCCCTCATTTCTGCACCCGTAGGATGGCTGATGGATCGCCACGGCATCAAACGATTTTTCCTGCTGGCGATCGTCTTGGCAGCAGGAGGGAGCCTGCTCTATGCGCTGGCACCTGATTGGCGATTCCTCGTTGCGGCGGCTATCCTTGCCTCCATTGCCGTAAGCCTGAGCAACACGGGGTGCCGGGTGATCTGCGCTGATTCGGTACAGAGCAAAGATCGAGTGACTGCGCAGAACGTCTGTAGCACCCTGGCTGCGATAGCCGGCATGATCTCGCCCCTCGTCAGCGCCTACCTGGTGACAGTTTTCGGAGGCATAACGGTTGAAGGCATCCGGCCCTTGTATTACCTCCAGTTTGCGGGATATGGCCTCATTTTTCTTCTCGTGGTTGCCCAACTGCGCGAACCTCGACGGGGACAACTCGCCGACGCGGAAACCAGGTTCGGCTTTATCGCTGATTTCCGCCACCTTTTCGAGGGAAGGGAGAACCTTTGGAGATGGATAGCCATTTCCGCTCTTACCTCATTTCCTATGGCCTTGTTTTGACCGTTTGTTCAGCTGTACGCCCACGAGATCAAGGGAGCGGATCAATACCTTTTGGGCGTAATGGCGAGCGCTACAGTTGTAGCGCAACTCGTTTTCGGCATTCCTGTGGGCCGGCTGGCGGACAAAATTGGGCGAAAGCGCATCATCTATTGGCTCACGCCGCTGTGGTATGCTTCTAACCTTTTTCTTGCTTTCTCTCCCAGCCCGATCACTCTGGTGTTATCGGCGGTTCTTTTGGCTTTTTATACCATCTCCTCTGGCGCTACAAGCGCTATGACCCTGGAACTTGTTCCGCTCGAGCAGCAAGGGAAGTGGGGCGGTCTGCTTGGCCTCTTTACGGGGTTGGTCACGATTCCTGCCCCCATCATTGGGGGGCTTATATGGAGGGATCTTGGCCCTATGTACGTCTTTGTCATTCCCATAGTTCTCGACCTATTCTTCAGAGTCCCTCTGTTGGCCACAGTATCAGAGACGCTGGGAACGGAACACCCCATTCAGAAAGAAGGTTAGCGTAGTGGTGGTTTACAGATGAGGATTCGTTTTGGTCAATAGGCGGAAAGGAGATGATGTGGATGAAAAAAGTATCAGTTTGTGGAAAGGGAGGTAGCGGGAAAAGCACTGTCGTCGCCCTCCTGGCACGTGGTGTACGAGACAGAGGGTACCGAGTATTGGTGGTTGATTCCGATGAATCAAACCCAGGGCTTTATCGAGTGCTCGGCTTTGATAAAAGGCCCGAACCCTTGCTAGGTCTCGTTGGTGGAAAGAAAAAGGTGTTTCAAACATTCTCAGAGGAACCAGAGTCCTCCAAGAGCATCCTGACCCAAGAGAAGATTCGGGTCGCAGATATTCCCGGCGACTATATCGTGGAGAGAGACGGCATCGGGTTGGTCTGCATAGGCAAAATCCTCCAGTCGCTTGAGGGCTGCGCCTGCCCCATGGGGGTGCTGAACCGCGAGTTCCTGAAGAGGCTCTCGTTGCAGAAGGACGAGGTGGCCGTTGTTGACATGGAGGCCGGCATAGAGCATTTCGGCAGAGGTGTTGAGGCGAGTATAGACAGCGTACTCGTCGTGACCGAACCCTCTTTCGATTCACTGGAACTCACTGAAAAGATAAACACCCTCGCTGCCGAGGTCGGGGTGGAACGTGTGTGGACCATTCTCAACAAAATCGGGTCCAGGGAGATCGCTTCGAGATTAAGGGAAGAACTGGAGGAGAGAGGCATCACCGTCATTGGATCCATCGGCTATGAGCCGGAGATCTTCCAGTCCGGCCTGGAAGGGCGTCCAGTTCGTCGCGATAGGATGGAGACGGACATCGGGAGAATACTGGATCAGTTGCTGTAGGGGGGATTATGTGCTTGGCTACGGTCTATATTGAAGATGACGGCCAACGGGAAGAAGTGATGCAGGACGTGGCCTGGATCAAGCCTGCAAACGGCGGATTGCAATTGACGACCCTTTTGGGGGAAAGCAAGTTATTCCAGGCCCAGATTGAGAGCATTGATCTGATGAACAGTTTGATCGTTCTGAAAAGGATGGCCACCAACGAGGATACAAGAGGGAGGGTTTAAATGATTCACCCCACGTTCGAGGATCGCTGTATCATCTCCTGTGGGATGTTGCACCCCGAGATAACTCATCTGATGGAGAGCGGTTTTCTGAATCCCCGCCGGATCCTTTTCACGCCGCCGGGTCTGCACGCCTTGCCGGACAGGCTGGAGGAGCACCTTCTCAAGAGACTGGCGCAGGCCCGGGAATCGTGTCCCGACCACAAAATCATTGTTGTGTATGGAAAAAAGTGCTACGTTAGCGTAGATGAGCCACTCAAGCGAGTGGACTCGATCCTGCGGGAGGCCGGCCGGGGGATCGTCAGGGTGCAGGGGGAGTACGGCTATGATATGCTGGCCGGCTTTGAGGACCGGCAGCGCATCAGCGAGGGGAGGCAGGACAAGATTCTGTGGTTCACACCAGGCTGGCTCAAGCACTGGAAGGTGATCTATCAGAAGTATTTTGGATGGGATGATGCGGACGCCAATGCGAACTTTCCGGGATTCTACGACAAGATCATCGTCCTGGACGGGCTTGGCCTGGCCGAGGAGTATATGATTCAACACGCCGAGGAGATTCTGGAACTGTTCGACTGGACCGGTCTGGAGGTGGAATTTCACCCTATTACTCTCGACCGTTTCAAGGGATTGCTGGTGGACAGCCTGTCGCCATAAAGTAAACGAGGTATGAGATGGGAGCAACTGGCTACCTGGGCCGCCTGCGAGAGTGTGTGGGACACGACCTATTGCTGGTCCCCGCTGCGGCGGCCTGCATCCGGGACGAGGAAGGGCGCATCCTGCTTGTGCGGCGCAGCGACGGGGACAACCTGTGGGGCCTCCCCGGTGGGGGGATGGAACTGGGCGAGCGGGCTGCCGAGACGGTGGTGCGCGAGGTGCGTGAAGAGATCGGACTGGATGTCGAGCCGGTGGCGCTGATTGGTGTCTACTCCAGCCCGGAGCACATCTTTGCCTATCCCAACGGCGATCGAGTGCAACCGGTGATAATCTTTTTCGAGTGCCGGGTCGTGGGTGGTGAACTCGAGCCGGATATGCAGGAGATTATAGGGTGGCGTTACTTTGGCCCCCAAGATGAATTGCCACCTTTGCTTCCTTGCTGCGCCGCCAAGGCCCGCGATGCTTTTGTGTTTCAGGGACAGGCATTCTTTCGCTGAGGAGGTTGGGGATGGACACGATAACGGCACAGGTCAGCCTCTACCCGCTGCGGCAAGTCTCAATTGGCCCACCCATCCGCGAGGCGGTGCGCGTCTTCCGCGAGCGCGGCCTGGAGACCCGCATGGGGGCGATGAGCACGTTGGTGTGGGGGGAGGGGCAGGCGGTCTTCTCCGCCTTGCAGGAAGCGTTCCATCGGGCCGCCGAGCGCGGCGACGTGGTGATGACAGTCACGCTCTCCAACGCTTGCCCGTCGCCCGAGGAGTCGTGAAGTGACATCTGGGGATGCAGCCTTCAATGAGCAGGCCGCCACTCACTACGAAGCCTGGTACGAGACGCCGGAGGGCCGCCGGGCCGACGAGTTGGAGAAGGCCGTTTTAGGACGGCTGCTAC
>CAYQTW010000033.1:0-13941 GCA_964420485.1 uncultured Anaerolineales bacterium | reverse complement strand
GTGCAAGACGGCCTGACGCCAGAGGACGAGAGGGATCTGGAAGAATTGAGCCCGTATCGGGAATTTGGAGGAGAGGAAAAACTTAAATGACAGGAGGATATTGTGATGGATTTGTTTGAGAAATGTTGGCAGTACACGGCGGCCAAGGATGTGCAGGCGGCCGGCCTCTATCCCTATTTCATCCCCCTCACTGACAGTGAGGGTACCGAGGTCACAGTCGGCGATCACCGCCTGATCATGATCGGTTCCAACAACTACCTGGGCCTGACCACGCACCCCGCAGTGCGCCAGGCCGCCATCGAAGCGATACAGCGTTACGGCACTAGTTGCACCGGCTCCCGCTTTCTAAACGGCACGCTGGAACTGCACCTGGAACTGGAACGGCGGTTGGCCGAGTTCGTGGGCACGGAGGCAGCGCTGGTCTTTTCCACCGGCTACCAGACCAACGTGGGTACCATCTCGGCGCTGGTGGGCCGGGGCGACTTTGTCGTCACCGACAAGGATGACCATGCCAGCATCGTGGACGGCTGCCGGCTGGCCTTTGGCGAAATGCGCCGCTTCCGCCACAACGACATGGCCCACCTGGAGCGCGTTCTGACCAAACTGCCGCAGGAGGCGGGTAAAATGGTGGTCGTGGACGGCGTTTTCAGCATGGGTGGCGACATTGCCCCGCTGCCAGAAATCGTGCCGCTATGCCAAAAGTACGGGGCGCGGCTGATGGTGGATGACGCCCACGCTATGGGGGTAGTAGGCGGAGGACGTGGCACGGCGGCTAACTTTGGCCTCACTGACCAGGTAGACCTGACGATGGGCACCTTTAGCAAATCCTTCGCCAGCCTGGGCGGGTTCATCGCCGGCGCGGAAGACGTGATCCACTACATCCAGCACAATGCCCGTTCGCTGATCTTTAGCGCCAGTATGCCGCCGGCCAACGCTGCGGCCGCGCTGGCCTCACTGGAGGTGATGCAGGAAGAGCCAGAGCGCATCGCGCGGGTCAACCAGATCGGCGAGCGCATGCGGGCCGGGTTCCGCAAGTTGGGCTTTGACGTGGGCGACAGTGAGACCCCCATCATCCCGGTCATCATCGGCGACGACACGCGCACTTTTATAGCCTGGAAGTCGCTCTACGAAGCGGGAGTCTACACCAACCCGGTCATCTCGCCGGCAGTACCGCCGGAGTTGGCGCTGTTGCGTACCAGTTACATGGCAACCCACACCGACGAGCAACTCGACCGCGTACTGGCGACCTTTGCGCAGGTAGGCCGGGCGCTGGGGGTCATCGAATAACAGACAGCCTTGACCACCAAATCGAAAGAGGTTACAATAAAGGGCAGGAGGTGAGATCATGCCCTTATACGAGTACCGTTGCTCCGAGTGTAACACCCTCTTCGATGCTCTGCGGGCGATGTCAGACGCCGACGCGCCCATCGCCTGCCCCAAGTGCGGCAGCGAGAACACACACCGTATGATTTCACTATTCTCGGCCATCGGGAGCGAAGGAGTGATCGCGGGGGCAGGCTCGTCGTGTGGCTCCTGCACACCATCGGCCGCGTGCGCCACCTGCGGTCTCAGGTCGCCACACTAATGGTTGGATACCGCAACCCGGACGCCGCAACTCGTTGCGGGCAGACACAACCAAGTTCGCGCTTCCAACGCAATAAAGATAATCATTGAGGAGGAAAAGTGACAACTGACAAATTACAAACACTGATACTTGGTTTCATCGGCAGCGGGACGATGGCCGAAGCAATGATCCAGGCACTATTACACGCTGGCAAAGTGACTCCAGAACAGATCATTGCCAGTGGCCCACGGGTTGAACGGGGCGAGGAACTGCGAGATCGCTACGGCGTGCGCGTCACCACCGATAACATCGCCGCCGTCAGCGAGGCCGACGTTGTCATTCTGTCGGTCAAACCCCAGGTGTTGCCCTTTGTGATGGCTGAATTACGCGGCCACATCCGGCCCACCGCGCTGGTGCTCTCCATCGTCGCCGGTATGCCCATCGCCACCATCCGCGCCGGGCTCGACCACCCCGCTATCGTGCGCACCATGCCCAACACGCCGGCTCAGATCGGGGAGGGCATGACGGTGTGGACCACCTCACCGGCGGTCAACGAGGCACAGCGCGCCCAGGCACAGGCCATCCTGCAGACGATGGGATTAGAAATATACGTCACCCACGAGGATGCGCTGAACATTGCCACCGCCGTCAGCGGCACCGGGCCCACCTACGTCTTTTTGCTGATGGAGGCATTGGTGGACGCGGCGGTGCATCTGGGTCTCTCCCGCCGCCAGGCACGTCCACTCGTCATCCAGACGGTGCTTGGTTCCGCCAGGTTCGCCCAGCAGTCCGATCTCCATCTGGCCCAACTGCGGAACATGGTCACTTCTCCTGGCGGCACCAGCGCCGAGGCGATCTACCAGTTGGAGAAAGGCGGGTTGCGCACGGTGCTCTCCAAGGCCACCTGGGCGGCCTACAAAAAGTCGCGCCTGCTGGGGGAACGTGCCCAACTGCCAATAGAGGGCCCGCTCACGGTCGGGGTCGAGGAAACTTGATACCTGACCAGTGAAATTCTGTATCTGCTCAATAAAGTGGGGCAATGTAGCCGAGGTTTCCATACCTCGCGGGCATAACGCGCTATGGAAAGCGCGGCTACGTTAAAAGTGCCCCAGAATATTGAGATGATACGAAATTCTTGTGCATTGAGCAAGAATTTTCGGTATCCTCTCAATAGGTAGGGGCGAACCCTTGCGGTCGTCCTTGTGGACAGGAGCAAGTCCTGTCTCTACCCCAGGATATTGAGCAGATACAATTTTCGACAGGATTGACAAGATTTTTTCCTCATCCTGTAAATCTTGTCAAAAATCTTTTTGGTTCTGGCTTGTCCAGGTTAGGTGCTAGGAATTATCACAAGGACAATGGAAATGCGCGAGTCACTTTCACTCAACGGCAACTGGCACTATGAGACCGGCGATGGTCAGATGGGGGAGATGACCATCCCCTCCAACTGGCACCTGGCCGGCCTGCCCGATTACGCTGGCGTCGTCATCTTTCGCCGCACCTTTCGGCTCGACGCACCGCCGGAGGGGAAATGGGCCACGCTCCGCTTCCTGGGCGTGGATTACCGCGCCAGGGTGTGGTTGAACGACATCCTTCTCGGTGCGCACGAGGGGTACTTTGCGCCCGTTGGGTTCGAGGCCACGCCGGCGCTGCTGCTCGGCGAGAACGAACTGGTCGTGGAAGTAGATTCGCCCCAGGACCCCGTCGAGATCTGGCCCCACGCCAAGACGTTGATCAAGGGCATTTTGGGCCACCACGATTGCCGCCCCGGGTCGTGGGACCCCAAGCACGGCCAGGATTGCAACACCGGCGGTATCTGGAACGACATCGAGTTGGTGTGGCACAGTCCCACCTACATCAAGCGCGTGCGCGTCGCGCCTATTCTGCTGGAGGACGGCAGCGCCCGTCTGCGTGTCACCTGCCGCCTGGCGTCGCCCGGCAACCGCCAGGCCGAACTGCGGTTGCGCATCAATCCGGCCAATTTCGAGGGGCCGCCGCTGGAAACCGCCCGCCCGGTCAGCCTGACCACGGGGACGCAAGAGAGCGTCGTTGTCCAGCGCGTGGATGAGCCGGTGCTGTGGTGGCCGTGGGACCAAGGCGACCAGCCGCTCTACAGCGCCGAGGTCACGCTGATCGTGGACGGGCAGGCAGTGGACGTTGCCCGCGAGCGGTTCGGCATCCGGCAGATCGAGATAAACGACGGCTGGGAATTCCGCATCAACGGGCGGCGCTTTTTTCCCCGGGGGACAAACATCATTCCCACCCAGTGGCTCAGCGAGTACGACGCCGAGATGATCGCCGCCGACGTCAATTTGCTGCGCGGGGCCAACGTCAACTTTGTTCGCGTTCACGCCCACGTCAACCGGGATGAACTGTACGCCGCCTGCGACGAGGCCGGCATCCTGGTGTGGCAGGACTTTGCCCTGCAGTGGAGTTACGAGGAGTCGGACGATCTCTACCGGCGTGCGGCGGAGCAGTTGAGCGACATGATAGATTGGCTGTACAATCATCCCAGCATCGTCGTCTGGTGCTGCCACAACGAGCCCAGCGTCAACCGGCACACGCTCGACCCGCTGCTGGCGCAGGTGGCCCGCGAGGCTGATAGCACCCGCCACGTGGACATTGCCTCCGACTTTCACTACCATCCCTATCCAGGCTGGTACGTTGGCCACTATACCGAGTTCTGCGAGTTGCCGCGCGCGCCGTTCGTCAGCGAGTTTGGCGCCCAGGCGCTGCCGGACGTGGAGACGCTGCACCAGATGTTCACGCCCGATGAACTCTGGCCGCCGGATTGGGACAGGTGGGCCTGGCGCGATTTCCAGTACGACCAGACCTTTAACGTCGCCGGCGTCGAGATGGGAGAGAGCATCGAAGAGTTCGTGACCAACTCCCAGAACTACCAGGCCCACTTGCTGCAATTTGCCATCGAGCACTACCGGGCGGCCAAGTACGAGCCGGTAACAGGGCTGTTCCAGTTCATGTTCGTCGAGTGCTGGCCCAGCATCACCTGGGCGGTGGTGGACTATTTCCGCCGGCCCAAGTTGGGCTACCAAGCGCTCAAGCGGGCCTACCAGCCGGTACTCCCGGCCATCCTCCCGGTACGAGAGGTCTGGCAGCGGGGCGCTCCCTACCGGGACATTGAGTACGCGGTCGTCGTCGTCAACGACCTGCCGCGTGCGTATGAGGGTGTCGCCGTGCGCACCTGGGTGCTCGACCCCGCCGGCAACTGCCTGGCGGAACAGGAGGCGCGCCTCGATCTGCTCCCCGACAGTGTCACTCCCTGGCCGCGTCGCCATCACGACGACGGGCCGCGCTGCCCGCTGCCGGCCGACGCGCCGCTGGGCAACTATACCATCGCCGCCAGCGTCCACGACGCCGGGGGGGAGTTGTTGAGCGAAAACAGTTGCACTGTCGAGATTGTGGCGGGGCCGCACAAAACTCCTAGATCTGGGAACAAGAAATAGGACGCCAATGTCATCAAGAGATGAGAACCAGACCTGCCAGGTTTTCACAAAAGCTCTGGCGGAAACCTGGCAGGTCTTTGAAAACCGAATAACACTTCCTGAACGGCGTGCTGGGCGGCCACGCAAGGCGAGCCAAGTGCCCTAAACTGTCTCCTTAGAGTAGGATAAGCATTACAAATCTCTCTGAGGAGGCAGCAATATGAAAGAACAGCGTATCTTCTCAATATCCTGGGGTAGGGGCAGGACTTGCTCCTGCCCACGAGGGCGACCGCAAGGGTTCGCCCCTACCTATTGAGAGGATACAGAACAGCGATGGTCCGTTCGTATTGAGCGCCAACCCCATCGGGACGCAGTACGGCCAGAGTGTTTCACAAGTCCGAGAGCAACCCTCAGACAGGCGACTCGTTAGCGATTTTGGCAGTAAGCGGGGAAAAAATAAAAGGCCATTGATCTATCAATGGCCTTCCTAATAGCGGGGAGAGTGGGATTCGAACCCACGGAGCCCGAAGGCTCACCGCATTTCGAGTGCGGCGCCATAAACCGGACTAGGCGATCTCCCCCATATACACTTGTTCTGTTTTCCCCCGCAGCCCGGCAAAGAACCGCTCCAGCAGCGCCTGCGACTCCTCGGCCATCACGCATCGGGTAACGGCCACTCGGTGGTTGAAGCGGGGGTCGCGTAAAAGTTCAACCACCGACCCTGCCGCGCCCATCCTGGGATCGTCGGCCCCGTACACCAATCGGAGCAGCCGGGCCAACACCATCGCGCCGGCGCACATCGGGCATGGCTCCAGCGTGCAGTAGAGCGTCACCTCCACCAATCGCCAGGTGCCCAGCGTACGGGCCGCCTCCCGGAGCGCGATCATCTCTGCGTGGGCGGTTGGGTCTACATCGATCTCCCTGCGGTTATGCCCCCGCCCAACGATAGCCCCGTCGCGCACAGCCACCGCACCGACAGGCACATCGCCGTGGGCCATCGCTTGTTCAGCCTCGGCCAGCGCCGCGCGCATCCAGGCAACGTCGTCCACGGCGACATTATAACACAAGGTAGATGATGTGCCAATCCAGCCAGGGGGAGTTTGACATAGCCTCACTGGTCTGATAGAATATCCACAGTAGGATGATTTAGGATTTGTTGATTAAAGACTCTGTCAATCAGGAGAACATTCAATGAAACGAGCCGTCAGCATCAGCCTGGGAGGTATCACCCGCGACAAAAAGGTCATTATCACACTGCTCGGCGAAGAGATCACCATTGAGCGCATCGGCACCAATGGGGACGTGGAGAAAGCCATCCAGTTGTATAACGAGTTGGACGGCCAGGTGGACGCCTTTGGCGTGGGAGGCATTGATTTGGGCGTGACCTTTGCCGGCCGCCACTATCCACTCTACGATGCCTTGAAACTCGTCGCTGGGGTCAAGCAGACGCCATTCGTGGACGGCTGCGGGCTCAAATTGACCCTGGAGCGCGGCATAGCCCAGTTTATCGAACAAGAGATCGGAGGCCATGTTCAGCCCAAACGAGCACTCATCACTATGGGGGTAGACCGCTATGGCAGCGCCCTCTCCTTCGACGAGGCCGGCTACGAGATCATCTTTGGTGACCTGGGGTTTGGTTTGGGTATCCCCATCCCCATCCGTTCGCTGCGCGGATTGCACGCCGTAGGTCGCATCCTCATGCCGATTGCCGGCCGGCTGCCGCTGGAATTCCTCTATCCTACCGGCGAGAAGCAGGAAGAGATCGCCCCCAAGTTTGGCAAGTGGTACGCCTGGGCCACCGTCATCTGCGGCGATTGCCTCTACATCAAACGACACATGCCTGACCGCCTCGACGGCAAGACCGTCGTCACCAACACCACCACCCTCGCCGATGTCGAGGCCTTTCGCCAACGCGGGGTGCGCTATCTAGTCACCGCCACGCCACGACTGGAAGGGCGCTCATTCGGCACCAATATGATGGAGGCCGCCATGGTCGCCATCGCAGGCAAGGGGCGCCCGCTCACCACCGCCGAACTCGAGGATATGCTGGAGCGGCTCGACCTCAAACCCACGATCCAACGGTTGAACGAGTAGGGCTGTTCCAGAAAAATAATCATCCCTGTCATTCTGAGCGAAACGCAGTGAAGCGAAGAATCTCACGCTACAGTGCCCAAACCGCTTGTCCAAGGCGAGATTCTTCACCTCCGCTGCGCTCCGGTTCAGAATGACAGGCTACGACCTGGGCTTGCCCTGAGATTGTCGAATGGGATACTTTAAATTCTGGAACGTCCTAATGAGGAAACAAGGAGGAGAAGGAGATGAACGAACAACCATCGGTCGTGGCCATCATCACCGCTGGTTGGAGTCCCAAGGAGAATGACCCGCTGGCCGAGTACACGCGCGATAGGCCCAAGGCGCTGATCCCCATTGCCGGTAAACCGATGATCGCCTATGTGGTAGAAGCCACGAGCGGGTCCCGTTACGTTCAACACGCCATCGTCGTCGCGCTCGACCCGGCTGCTACGGTGCAGTTCCCGCTGCCCGTCGAGTACGTGCCCGACGCCGGGGATATCCTGGCCAACGCGGAGGCAGGTCTCCAATACGCGCTGACCCATTATCCCGACGCGGACGCGATACTCCTCAGCAGTTGCGACGTGCCTACCATCACCCCGACTATCGTAGACGCCTTCATCGAAGAATGTCTCCGCACCGACCACGACCTGTATTACAGCATCGTCGAGCGATCGGTGATGGAGGCGCGCTTCCCTGGTTCGCGCCGCAGTTACATCCACCTGCGCGATGGGGATTTCGCCGGCGGCGACCTCTTCCTGGTCCGCCCCACTATGCTCCTCAGCCAACAAGAATTGTGGCGGAGACTGGCCGGGGCACGCAAGAGCGCGCTGCGGCAGGCCCGCATGATCGGCATGTGGCCCCTCTTCAAACTCATCATCCGCCGCCTGTCCCTGGCCGAGGCCGAACGACGCGGCAGTAAAGCGCTCAATGTGCGCGGAAAGGCCATCCCCTTCCCCTACGCCGAGATAGGGATGGATGTGGACAAGCCTTTCCAACTGGAAATCGTGCGCGCCGAACTCGAAGCACGCGCTGCCAATGCCTTGTAGGGGCGCGGTAACCGCGCCCCTACAGCGGTCACGATGGGAATGACGGGCAGGAAGCAGCACGGCGCGGATACCACGCCCCTACAACACCTCATCGCTCTCGACCGACAATTATCGGCGCACCTCGCCATCCCACGCGAGGCACGCATCCGGCGACTGTTGACACTGCTCGTCGCTCACAGTGGCGACAGTCTGCTCTGGCTGGCCGGCGCAGGCGTGGCGCTCGTCTGGGGAAATGCGGCCTGGCGCGACCCGGGGTGGCGCGTGGTCATCGGCACACTGGTCACAGGCGCGGTCACCACCGTACTCAAGTGGCTCTTCCGTCGCCAGCGCCCCCCCGGCAAAGGGCGCGGTTTCTACACCCGCTTTGATCGCCACGCCTTTCCCTCCGGTCACGCCGGCCGCACCGCCTGCCTGATCGTGTTGCTGTCTCCGCTCATCCCTCCCTGGGGCACGGTCATCTTGGCACTGTGGGCCGGGCTGGTCGGGCTGGCCCGCATCGCGCTCCAGGTTCACTTTATCTCAGACATCCTCGCGGGCTGGCTATTCGGCATGGTGACCGGTCTGGCATTGTTAGCAGTGTTAAGAGATTCGTAGTAGCGACTTTTCGCTCATTCCCCACTGTGGACAACTAGAGTTGTCACTACGAAACTAGGAACAAATATCCCAGCAAATATCCCAAAATTAGATTTGGCGCTGTTAGCCAATTTTGACTCGCGTGCAGCGCGGTTTTGCAGGGCAGCCCATGCCCGTTCAAAAGCCCCGAGACAGTTACATCCCCCATATCTTGGGGTTGCCCCACCACAAACCCGCAGGGGTAGGGGGAACACAGAACCTCACTCGTGAGTTGGGCACTCTCCATAATCTATCTTAAAACGATGATTGTTTTAAGTTTATCATAGCCAAAAACGGTTGCCAATCACGCACTCCTTTGGTAAAATAGGTCTACACTTCAGGATAGGATAGTACCACCACGAGGAAAGGCTCTATCGCAACCGGTTGCTTCTACTAGTGACCTGAAAGAGCCTCCACTCCCTTGTATGCTACAACATTCGTCTTTCTGATTCTGCGCTGATTCCTGGCGCCAATCACTCTTTGTCCACATAACTCGCAATGAAATCTGACCACTTGTGGCCGGCAGCACTCGGCGAACTGCAACTTCAGATGACGCAGGCCAACTTTGACACCTGGCTACGTACCTCCAAGTTGCTCAAGTATAAAGATGGCACATTTGTCATCGCTGTCAAGAACGGGTATGCCAAGGATTTCCTGGAGCGCCGGTGTCTCGCCACCATCAAACGCACCCTCGTCCGGCTGACCGGTCGGACCATCCAAGTCAAGTTCGTCGTGTTGAGCGAACAGGGACAAGAGAAGAATGTGTCCCTGCTCAACCTGCCCACGCCGGCTGCAGAGCCACAATTACCGGCATCTCGCTTCTCTTCCGCAAACCTGAATCTACGCTACACCTTTGACAGTTTCGTGGTGGGGCCGGGCAACCGGTTGGCCCACGCGGCATCGGAGGCCGTGGCCGAGAGCCCCGCCGGGGCCTACAATCCGCTCTTTATCCACGGGGGAGTGGGTCTGGGTAAGACACATCTCCTACACGCCATCGGGCACGGCTGCCGGGCACAGGGGTTGCGTGTACTCTACATTTCATCAGAGAAATTCACCAACGACCTCATTGAGGCAATTCGTTCCCACACCACCGACTCCTTCCGCGCCAAGTACCGCACTGCCGACGTCCTGCTCGTGGACGACATCCAGTTCATCGCCGGCAAGGAAAGCACCCAGGAAGAGTTTTTCCACACCTTTAACACGCTCCACGCCGCTATGAAGCAAATCGTCATCTCTTCGGACCGAGCGCCCAAGGCAATGGTGACGTTGGAAGAGCGGCTGTGCTCTCGCTTCGAGTGGGGATTGATCGCCGACATTCAGCCGCCTGATCTGGAGACACGCATCGCCATCCTGCGCTCCAAGTCGGCCGCCTGCAGCGCGCCGATACCTGACGAGATTCTCGTTCTCATCGCCACCCGTATACAGAGCAACATCCGCGAACTCGAGGGGGCGCTCAACCGGGTGATAGCCTTATCTCAACTCACCCATCAACCCCTCACACCGCAAGTCACCGAGAAGGCCCTGAGTAATCTGCTCCCCCAACGCAGCAACCTGACCCCGGATCAGATCGTGGAGGCAGTGGGCCTCCATTTTGGCGTCGGCGCCAACGCCCTCCGGGGCCGCAGTCGCAGCCGCAGCATTGCCCGCCCACGCCAGATCGCAATGTATCTCATCCGCGAGGAGACCGGAACATCACTGCCCCAAATTGGGGCAGTGCTAGGGGGGCGCGATCATACCACCATCCTCTACGGCTGTGAGCGCATCACCGAACTGATCGAGCAAGACGCGGATCTCCGGCACGATGTCATCACCCTGCGTCAGCGGCTCTACAGCAACGGCAATTAACCCGCCCATCCTGTTTTCCACAATTCCCTGCCAATATCCACACCCGCCAGTCATGGTTTCTGCATTTCACCCTCCCCCCACATCTAGGGGGTACCGCAGCCACGGCACTCGTTTCAAAACGCCGCACCTGTGGATAACCCCCTGTTTTCTGTGGATAACAGGGGTAAATAGGGGATAACCCCCCACTCACAGTGAACGGTTGTGACTTTAACCAGAG
Organism: uncultured Anaerolineales bacterium; assembly: GCA_964420485.1. Taxonomy (GTDB): domain Bacteria; phylum Chloroflexota; class Anaerolineae; order B4-G1; family B4-G1; genus CAYQTW01. The sequence goes on along the minus strand of CAYQTW010000033.1, from coordinate 3,141 downwards.
AGCGGATGGCTGTTTAACCATCCGCTCCCTGGACACACAATTTTCTTTCCCCCATTGCCCACATCTAATTGTGGACAACTTGTTTCACTCACAACCCCCACATTTAGAACCTGGGCTTTATCTTACCCCCCACATCTAGGCCCTTTCAACCCCAAGGGCACTCATTATCCCCACTTTTCACTGCCCTACTACGACTACTCTATAATGATATGGATTACAATATCACGATTTGGGTTTCTACACCTCTTGCACCTGGATCAGGACAAAGGCAGAGAGAAGAAAAAGTATTCCATAGATAGCAAAAATGAGTAGGTAGCCCAGTCCTGGTGATTGAGGAACGTGGACGGTGAAATAATCGGCTATGGGGCCTCCGATGTAGCTTCCCACTGCCCCGGCGCCGGCCCCGGCCAGGTTGGAGATACCCAGGTAACGGCCAGCCTCCTCTTTGGGTACCACGTCCGTTCCCAGCGCCCAGTTGGCGGCGAAGAATGTACCGGTGGCGGCGCCGATGATGCAGCCGCCCACGTATATCATGGTCATATTGGGGACCAGGACGAGCACCAGCACGCCCACAGCGGCTGCGACCCCGCTGAGTGCCACCAGTTGTTTGCGCCCCACCCGGTCAGTGAGCCAGCCACTTAGTAGCGCGCATAACAGGATCCAGATGCCGATCACCATCATCAGTTGTGAGGCTGGCTTTGCGGCTGCTTCGTCCTCTAGTCCTAGTCGAGCCTGCAGGAAATAAATTGCAAAGGCGGAGAGGTTAGTGGCTCCAACGAGGAAGGCCAGCCGGTTGATCACCCACCAGGTGAAGGAGGAATAACGCTGTGCTTTTTCGCGGCCGATACTGATGTGCACGCAGGCCCACACTCCCCCGACGACGGTGGTGATCATCGCCAGTAGGCCCGTGATTCCCATCACGACCAGGAGGGTGGTCACCGAATCTACATTGTCCAGGAGACTGCTTATGCCCTCGACACATTTCCCCAGGCCCAAAATGACTATCAGGAAAACCAACGTCATTGCCACGATGCGTCCAAACGGTTTCCAATCCAGAGGGCCAGGAGGTTCGCGCAGTGGCTCTTCACGCACGAACATGGTGATGGTCATGCTCAAGAATAAAATGCTGGTTGCTACCAGGATGCCGGTCCACATCCGTCCTTCCGCGATCAGGTTGCCGATGGTGAGGGCGACGATGATGACTGGCACTGGTAACTCCATGACGGACTTTATACCGGAGAAGCGGCCCCGATGGTCTTTTGGTACCAGGTCAGGGATCAGTCCCTGCTCCGCGCCGTGCGCGATGTTGGAGGCAATCTGTGAGAGCATCACTGCCCCGAAGATGAACCAATAGCCAGGGGAGAGCCCGATGGCGATCATGCCAGCCATGTTCAGCAGCGTGCCAACCAGGATGAATGGGCGTCGCCGTCCCCATTGTAGGGTACTGCGGTCTGATAGTATGCCTATCAGGGTTTGCACTAACAGGGCGACCATCAGGGTATAGAGGCGCAGGCGGCCAAAGGCGGTGGCTTGCTGTTCTGGGCCGACGAATTTCTGTACCAGCAGGGGCACGATGAGACCGTTGCTCTGCAAGACCGTCATCAGCCCCAGCCAGTAGATGTTGGTGGTGATGTAATCGTGCCAGCGTAGCCGTCTCACCAGTTGCCCCCTTATTTACTACTTGATCTCGTAACTCTCGCCGGGTTCGAGCACGACCGGTTTGGCAGACGTCTCGGCCTGTACCTGCCTGGCCCAGACGTGTGGGTCTTGGGCGATGACGTCAAAGGTATTGTAGTGGATGGGGATGACAACCTGGGGGGCGATCAGTTTGACTGCGCGTAGTGCATCGTCCGGCCCCATAGTAAAGTTATCGCCGATGGGCAGGGCGGCCAGGTCAATCCCTTCCTCACCAATGAGTCGCATGCTGTAAAAGAGCCCTGTGTCGCCGGCCAGGTAGATTTTCTTGTCCTCGGCGGTCAGCAGCAGCCCGCAGGGAGCGCCGCCGCACGAGCCGTCGGGTAGGCTGGAGCCATGATGGGCGATGGTCAGTTTGAGATAGCCAAAGGGGTGCTGGAAGCCACCGCCGATATGCTGGGCGTGGGTATGGGATACCCCCTGGGCCTGGAGCCAGTTACAGATCTCAAAGTTGGAGATGACCAGGGCTCCGGTGCGCTTGGCGATGGCGACTGTATCGCCGATGTGGTCGCTGTGCCCATGAGTGACCAGGATGTAATCGGTCTCCACCGCGCCGGCGGAGATGGGGGCGAAGGTGTTGCCGGTGAGGAATGGGTCCACCAGTATCCGTGCGCCTCCGATATTCAGAGTAAAGGCCGCGTGCCCATACCAGGTCAGTTTGATAGTCATGTTTTTTCCTCCCTTGTTGATTTGAGATTTGGGTCTACCTTCCCGAAAGATTCAACAGAATTAGCTTTCGGGAAGGTGCCCTGACGCTTACGAAAGAAGTATAGCCTATAGATGAAAGGATGTCAATTTGTGGACTTGTGTGGTATACTTGCCATAGTTAATCGTCTCAGTGGATCCAAAACCGCTCCGAGGGGATTGCCAAATCCCCGCTTCTGGCCTGGATCTGACGATCCAGGCCGAGCGAAATTGGATCTATTTAATCTCATCGAAACGGAGTACTTTATGCACATTATAGATGCTCACGAGGACATTGCCTGGAGCGAGATCGTTTTGGCCCGTGACGTGCGTCGCAGCGCGCTCGAAACCCGCCGACTGGAGCAGGATACCGATATTCCCAAGCATAATGGCCTCTGTATGGTGGGCCTGCCCGAGTGGTTGGCCGGTGGCATAACAGTTGTCTGTGGCACCATCTTTGTCTCGCCGACCCGCCAAGGATTCTCGGGACCACACACCTACACCACTGCCGAGGAAGCCCACGCGCTGGCTCAACCGCAACTCGATTTCTACCACCGTCTGGCCGATGAGTGTGACCAGGTTGCATTGATCGGAACGCGCGCCGATCTCGACGGGGTGCTGGCTAGTTGGGAGAGCGAGACCCCCCAGGTGGGCATCGTCCCACTGATGGAGGGGGCCGACCCCATTCGCCGGCCCGCCGAGGCCGAGGAGTGGTTTGAGAGAGGCGTGCGGCTGGTGGGCCTTTCCTGGGGGATGGGTTCC
>CAYQTW010000032.1:0-13946 GCA_964420485.1 uncultured Anaerolineales bacterium | reverse complement strand
GAGGGGATTGAGGAGGGGTACAGTGGCGCAGAAGGAGACGGGCGATGAAGATAACCTGCATAGTTGACAACGCGGTCCAGCGCAGCTCCTCTTTCTGGGGCGAGCACGGGCTGGCGTTCCTGATCGAGACGGAGGCCGGGCGCGTGCTGTTCGACACCGGGCAGAGCGGCACGGTGCTCCTCCATAACCTGGAGACGCTAGGCGTGGACCCGGTGACGATAGACGCGCTGGCACTCAGCCACGCCCATTACGACCACACCGGCGGTCTGCCCGCGCTGCTGGAGCGTGTTCGTCCCGGTATCCCCCTCTACGCCAACGCCGACCTCTTGCGCGAGCGATTTTCGCGGTGGGAAGGGGAACCCCAGAGTATGGGCCTTTCGCTGACGCGGGAGGAACTGGCCACCCGTGTGACGCTGCACTTGAGCGAAACACCGCAAGAGATCCTCCCCGGCGTCTGGACGACGGGCGAGATCACGTCGCGCCCGGAGCCGGAGGGCCGCAGCGCCCGCCACCTGGTGCGCGAGGGCGATACCTTCGTCCCCGACCCCTACCAGGACGACATGGCGCTGGTGCTGGAATGTAGGGGCACGGTAACCGTGCCCGGGGATGCGGTCACTGTGCCCAGGGGCGCGGCGACCGCGCCCCTACTGTTGCTCTGCGGCTGTTGCCACGCCGGGCTGCTCAACACACTGGCGCACGTGCAGCGCACCTTTGAGCGCCCCATAGCGGTCATCGCCGGCGGCCTGCACCTGACCAGCGTCACCGCAGAGCACCTGCGGCGCGTTTGCAAGGTGATGGTGGAGACAGAGTCGATCCAGCGTATCTATCCCAGCCACTGCACCGGAGAGGTGGCCTTCGTATCCCTGATGATGACCCTGGGGCCGTACATCGTGCGCCCCTGCCCGGCGGGAACTAAACTTGGATGGTTATATACTGAATAAAACTGGCGAGGAGGAAGGCAAATGACAGACGATTTCCGGCTGGTGATGAGTCAAGGCCCCCAGCCAGGGCAAACGTTTCCCCTGGACAAGGACTCCCTCACCCTGGGGCGCGATCCGGGCAATGACATCGTGGTCAATGATCCGCAGACTTCGCGGCAGCACGCGCTTATCACGCACCAGAGCGGGCTGATGGTGCTTGAGGACCTGGGGAGCACCAATGGCACGTTCGTCAACGGGGTGCGACTGACAGGGCCACACACGCTGACCAGCGGCGACGTGATTGGCCTGGGGGATGCAGTGACGTTGACCTATCACGGATCGGATGTAGCCGTGACCAGAACTATCGTCGGGCAACCGGCTGCCGTGCCTTCTCCACCGGTCACGCCACCGGTCGAGGAGGAAAAGAGCAAGACCAGGCTGTGGGTCGGGTGTGGATGTCTGATGCTTATCCTGGCCTGTATCGTGGTAGCCTTGTTTGTGTGGTATGCACCGGAGTGGTTCTGGCAAGCGTTGATAGAGCTCGGCATCCCGGTCCCGGCCTGGCCTTTCTAGACGATAGCCTCCAGCAGTTGGCGGGTGAGGGCTTTGGCATCGGGGCCAGCATCGCCCGCCGGCCCCACGCAGCCAGGGCAGCCGCCGGCGCAGGGACAACGGCGCACCACGTCCCACGCGGCCCCCAGCAGTTCGTCGTGGAGTTCGTAGAGACGCACGCTCAGACCGACGCCGCCCGGCGCCTGGTCGTAGAGAGTGACGGTGGGCAGGCCGGTCTCTGGGGCGCGGGATTGCACCGCCGAGCCTAGATCGCCGGGGTCGCACATCAGACGCAGCGGAGCCAGGTTCCGCAGCAAGTAAGCCAGGCCGCTCAACGCCCCCCGTGCTCCTCGTGCCCGCTCGACGCGGCTGTGACAGGCCGGACAGAGAGTGATCAGGTTCTCCAACCGGTTGGCGAGTTTGTACAGGTCGTTGACGCCGGGAACGTAGCCAAAGGCGCGAAAGGGCGTGATGTGATGCACATCGTGTTGGCGGCCCTCCCGCTCGGACGCGCCACATTGGCGGCAGCGAAAGTTGTCACGAGCGCGGGCAGCGTCCCTTTGAGCAGGCCAGTTGGGGCCATAGTCGGCTGGTGGCGGAAGGACGCCGGCCTCCTGCAACTGTGCCGTGAGTTCCTCTGAAAGCGCCAGCCAATAGCCGATGGTGCGCAACTCTTGCTCCGGCAGATCAATCGGCTCCCACGCCAACACCTCGTGGGTGTAGCGTTTGATCTTGCGGTAGCCGGTGGCGCGAGTGGTGACGAGGAGTTCGCCGCAAGCGCGCAACACCCTCATTTCCTCATCAACTCGTCCCTCATTCATTCCCTGCAATATTTCCAGCACGCGCACATCCGTCGTGGACGAGGCGCGGGTGTAATAGTCCAGTTCGGCGGCCCGAACGCGGGCGATGCCTTGCTCCCAATCCAGAGATTCGACGACGTAGGTCGCGCCGCCGTGCAGGTAGACCGCCCCTTCGTGGATCAGCACGGGCGCACTGGGGCGGTCCATCTGGCCGATGGCCTGTGGCGCGCCATCGCTCACGTCCTGGATGACGATGTTGTCGGGAGTGCTAGTGCGCAAGGAAAAGCGACCGGCCGGGTAGGTGTCGCCGATCCAGGTATAGCGCCCGTTGCCGCGATGCAGCGCCCCCTCCTCGGCCAGGATATCCAACACCGGTCCCGCGTCGCCAAAATTGCCAAGGGGCTCACCCGGCTCAAAAGGCAACTCAAAGGCCGCGCAGGCCAGATGATTGGCCAGGACTGCCAGGTTATCAGGGTCAAGCAGGGCTTGCTCGACCGGCTGGCCGAAAAAGTAGCACGGGTGAGTGATCAGATATTGATCGAGCGGGAGGGCGCTGGCGACCAGCACCGCGACCGAGGTCCCCACCCGCCGCCCGGCCCGCCCGACCTGCTGCCAGGCGCTGGCGATGGTGCCCGGATAGCCAGCCATCACGCACCCGCTCAGTTGCCCAATGTCCACCCCCAATTCGAGCGCATTGGTCGCGACGACGCCGCGTACTTTCCCCTCGCGCAACCCCCGCTCAATACTGCGCCGTTCGCCGGGGAGATAGCCGCCCCGGTAACCCTGCACCGCCTGGGGGTCGCCCCCGGTGGCAGTGACGGAATCGCGCAGGTAGCCCAGCAGCACCTCGGTGGTCAGGCGGGCGCGGGCGAAAACGATGGTCTGCACGCCGGCCTGGAGGAGACGCGCGGCAATGTCCTTTGCCGCCAATGTGGCGCTGCGCCGGATGCCCAGTTGCGCATCCACCAGTGGCGGGTTGTACAGGATAAAGTGCTTGGTCCCCTGCGGCGCCCCGTCGTCATCCACCAGCGTGACGGACGCCTCGACCAGATGCTCGGCCAGTTCGCGCGGATTGGCGATGGTGGCGGAGGCGCAGATAAAGCGCGGGGCGGCGCCGTAAAACCGGCACACCCGCCGCAGGCGTCGCAGTACGTTCGCCACGTGCCCGCCAAAGATGCCCCGGTAGGTGTGCAGTTCGTCCAGCACGACGTAGCGCAGGTTGGCAAAGAGCCGCGCCCAGCGGGTGTGGTGAGGCAGGATGCCGGTGTGGAGCATGTCGGGGTTAGTGACGAGCAGCCGGGCTTCGCGGCGGATGGCAGGGCGGTGGGCGGAGGGGGTGTCGCCATCGTAGGGGCGCACAGGGATTGTGGATTGTAGATTGTGGATTGTAGATTGCAGATTTGCCAGTTGATCGTGAGCCAGGGCTTTGGTGGGGAACAGGTAGAGTGCGCAGGCGACCGGATCGTTGAGCAGGGTGTGGAGGACGGGCAGGTTGTAGGCCAGCGTCTTGCCGGAAGCGGTGGAGGTGGCCAGAACGACGTGCTGACCCGCCAGTGCCGCCTCAACAGCCTGGGCTTGGTGGGTGTAGGGCTGCTCTATGTCGGCGGCGTGGGCGGCGGCGACCAGGCGCGGGTCGAGCCCGACCGGCCAGGGGGCGACGCGGGCGGGTCGGGTCGGGATGCGCTCCCAGGCGGTCACGCAGCGCATAAAAGCCGGGTTCTGTCGGAAGGCGGTCAGGACGTTAGATAGAGTCATTGTAAATCCCACCCAGGATTATAGACGGTGAACGGGAGAGTGCAAGTGAGGAGCGGAGGTTGGACACACCCGAGGTCGTGCATTGATGAGTGAGTATAGGCAATACCTGGTGACCTGCCCGCGTCTCGTCGAACAGAGGCGCGGGCGGACTGGTTGAAAACGCCGTCCGGTCCTGAATTTACCGCTGTGCTTGACACCCCCTACCAGCGTGGTACAATCTCTTGGTTTAGACTATAAACAAAAAGGAGCAGATAATTGAGCGAACTTTATGATGACATCATTCGACCTCACGGCGGCACGCTGGTGGATCGCGTCCTACGCGGCGAGGTGCGGGAGGCGGTGCGGGAGCGGGCCGAACGACTGGTCAAGGTCCCACTGAATCGCATGGGCCTATCTGACCTGGAACTCGTCTCTACCGGCGCCTTTAGCCCCCTCACCGGCTTTATGCGCCAGGCCGACTATGACCGCTGCGTCGCAGAGATGCACCTGGCCAACGGCCTGGTCTGGGCTATCCCCGTCACGCTGGCTGTGGGGCAAGACGTGGCCGATCTCATCAAAGAGGGGCAGGAAGTGGCCCTCTGCGAAAAAGACCGCGTGCTGGCCGTGATGGAGGTGGCCGAAAAATATCCTTACGACAAGGAACGCGAGGCCCGAGAGGTCTACCGCACCACCGAGGAGGCGCATCCCGGCGTAGCCCGGCTCTACCGCCAGGGAGACGTGCTTTTGGGCGGCGACGTCTGGCTGGTGGACTGGCCCACTGCCTGCAAGACCGAGTTCCCCGAACTGCGCCACACCCCGGCCGAGACGCGGCGCATGTTCGCCCGGCGGGGCTGGCGCTCCGTCGTCGGCTTCCAGACCCGCAACCCCATCCACCGCGCCCACGAGTACATCCAGAAAACAGCGTTAGAGATCGTGGACGGCCTGTTCCTCCATCCCCTGGTCGGCGAGACCAAGAAGGATGACATCCCCGCCGACGTGCGCATCGAATCCTACCGAGCCATCCTGCGCGACTATTACCCCGCCGAGCGTGTGCTCCTGGGCGTGTTCCCCGCCGCCATGCGTTATGCCGGCCCCCGCGAGGCCATCTTTCACGCCATCGCCCGCAAGAACTATGGCTGCACCCACTTTATCGTCGGGCGCGACCACGCCGGCGTAGGCAAATACTATGGCACCTACGACGCCCAGAACATCTTTGACCAATTTCCGCCGGAGGAGATTGGCATCGTCCCGTTCAGGTTCGAGCACGCCTTTTACTGCCGCAAGTGCGGCGGCATCGTCTCCGCCAAGACCTGCCCTCACGGGAAAGACGACTGGATTTTCCTCAGCGGCACCCAGGTGCGTGAGATGCTGGAGCGCGGTGAAATGCTGCCGGAAGAGTTCACCCGCCCCGAGGTCGCCCGCGTGCTCCTGGAGGGAGTGCAACGAAAAACGTGAGACGTGAAACGTGAAACGTGAAAGGAACGTGCTATGCTAAAACTATTCAAACGCCACAAACGTCGCCAAGTGTTCGTCGTGGGCCTCGACTGCGCCCCGCCACGGGTAATGTTCCGCACCAGCGCCGAGCATCCCCTCGGCCTCAAAGACCAACTGCCCAACTTGAGCCGCCTGATTGACGAGGGGCTATACGGGCCGCTCTCCAGTTCCATTCCCTGCATCACCGTCCCGGCCTGGTGCTCAATGCTCTCCAGCAAGGACCCCGGCACATTGGGTTTTTACGGCTTCCGCAATCGGGCCGACCATTCCTACGACCGCATGACCATCGCCACCGCCAACGCTGTCCACGAAAAGCGCGTCTGGGACATTCTGACCGAGGCCGGCAAGACCTCCGTCGTCGTCGGCGTGCCACAGACCTATCCCATCAAGCCGCTCAATGGCCACCTGATCAGCAGTTTCCTCACCCCCAGCATTCAACGGCAGTACACCTTCCCCAACGAACTGCGCTACGAGATTGACCGCGTGCTCGACGGTCAGCCCTACGACGTGGATGTACCCCAGTTCCGCACCGAGGACAAGGACTTTCTCCTGCGCCAGATCCAGGAGATGACCGAGAAACGATTCGCCATCATCAAGTATCTCCTGCGGGAGAAGCCGTGGGACTTTTTCATGTTCGTCGAAATCGGACTGGACCGCATCCACCACGGCATGTGGAAGTTCTGGGACCCCGACCACCCCAAGCATGAGGTAGGCAACCCCTACGAGAACGCCATCCCCGATTATTACCGTTACTTAGACCGGGAAATCGGCGAGATCCTGGGGATGCTGGACGACGACACGGTGGTACTGGTTGTCTCTGACCACGGGGCCAAGGCGATGGAGGGCGGTTTCGCCATCAACGAGTGGCTCCGGCGGGAGGGGCTGCTGGTGTTGAAGGAGAAACCGCGCTACGAGGGACTGGTGCCTTTCGAGAAGGTGGAGGTGGATTGGGAAAAGACCACCGCCTGGGGGGCCGGCGGCTACTATGCCCGCGTGTTCCTCAACGTCGAGGGGCGCGAACCTCAGGGCAAGATTCCCGCCCGCGACTACGAAAAAGTGCGGGATGAGGTCAAAGAGATGATTGAGGCCCTGCCCGACCACGAGGGCAAACCGATGGGCTCGGTAGCCTTCAAGCCGGAGGAACTGTACCGCGAGGTGCGCAACGTTGCCCCTGACCTGATGGTCTATTTCGGCAACCTGCGCTGGCGGTCACTGGGCTCATTTGGCCTACCTGATCTCTACACCTTCGAAAACGACCTCGGCCCAGACGACGCCAACCATGCCCAGGAGGGCATCTTCGTCCTATGGGATCCGCGCCAAGATCACGGCGGGCGGTACGTGGAGGGTATGCAACTGATGGACGTGGCTCCCACGGTGCTCGACATGATGGACGTGCCGGTGCCGCCGGATATGCAGGGGACAGTCGTGCGGCGGTAGAAAGTCAAGATGAAGCCAAATGGGACAAAAGGGGGCGGCGGGAGAAGCCTCCTTTCGTTGTTGACGTGGATGGCGCTGGCAGCCGTGCTGGCGGCGGCAGCCTACCTGACCGGAGCGGAACTGGCGCGCCGTTGGATGTCCCCATTCATGGCGCGTGACTGGATGGTGTCCCCCCTGGCGCTTCCCAGTGAGACACAGGTTCCGGCGCAGGTCGCCGCTTGGCTCGTGCCCGGCGAGCCTGTGGAGGGGACACTGGACGCGGAGGCCGGAGACGAATGGCAGTTTGAGGGCCGCGCTGGACAGTCCACCACCCTCGAAATGTGGCTTCATCCCGGCTCCGGCTCTAGCGTGGAATCTGAACTGGCCGTCCACCTGATCGCGCCCGACGGGAGCACCCTGGCGAGTGAGACTGGTTCCGTGTTCCTGCTCCCCTACCTGTTCGAGCCGCACCTGCCGGTCACCGGCCTCTATCGCGTTCAGGTGTCGCCGGTCTCGGGCACGCCGGGCCGGTACTCTTTTTTGCTCACCCTCTCGGAGGCAGCCGCGCCGGTCCCCCCTGGTCTTACCCCGCCTCCACGGGCAACTGTGGCGACTCCCGGTGGGCCAGCCACCGTCGCCGTTCCAGGGGGATTTCAGTGGCCTACCACGCGGCGCGCGATCTCGGGCTGGACCTTTCACGATCCGCGCAATCCCGGCCACATCGGCCTCGACATCGCCGCCAGGATGTGGGACCCCATCGTCGCGGTGGCGGATGGGGTGGTGATCTTTGCCGAGTGGGGGGGCGGCTACGGCAACCTGGTCATCGTGAGCCACGGCACCGACTGGCGCTCCTACTATGCGCACCTTGAAGAGATCGTGGTCGAGGTCGGGCAGGAGGTACGGCAAGGGGAACTTTTGGGCGGAGCGGGCAGCACCGGCTACTCGACCGGCCCGCACCTGCATTTCGAATTGCGCTACCAGGGCCGGCCGGTGGACCCGCATGTTTATCTGCCATCGTCAAACTCGCCCTAATCGTATCTTCTCAACAAAGTGGGGCAATGTAGCCGAGGTTTCCATACCTCGCGGGCTGGCGCGATATGGAAATCGCGGCTACGGTGCAATCGCCCCAGAATATTGAGAAGATACCCCTAATCTGTGTTTTAGGGCAATCGCTTTTATCCTGATCTCTTGCCCATTTGTCATTCTGAGCGACCGTAGGGAGCGAAGAATCTCGATTTCGCCGCGCAAAGAGGAGATTCTTCGTCGCTTCGCTCCTCAGAATGACAGTTTGGAGCGACTCAAAATATAAAAGCGATTGCCCTAATCTGTGTTTCGTGTTGCCCCTGGGTCGAATCGGGTTTGGCAACCTTTACCGACTGAGGTATAATTCGAGAACATGGATTTCAAGACATTGACTGATTAAAAAGTTTGCGATTATGAAAACTATCCACGTTCAAATCTGGCTCTACGGGCCGCTGGCACGGTACGCCGGTGAGCAGAGCGCAGGCAGTTACGCCGAACTGCACCTGGAACTGCCCGCCGGCAGCACGATGCAGTACCTCCTCAATCACCTGGGTCTCCCGCCGGAGGAGAAAGGCATCACCTTCGTCAACGGCGATCTGGCCGCGCTATCTGGCCTGGATACTGACCGTGACCTGGTGTTACACGACGGCGACCGGGTAGGCATCTCCCACCGCAAGAGCATGTGGCCCTTTCAGTACCGCTTCGGCGCCGGCGTGACTCCCCAACTCAAGGAGACGTTCAGCCAGCGACAGGATGGTGGAGTGCAACATGCATACACTCAGCCGGGTGAGTAGCCCGTCAATCGCCGATTGACTGGATCGGCGACTTGACAGGCGGACATATTTGGCGTATCATAGGAAACGTGGGTGAAAAGGACTAGACGACCTTCCCACCCATGACCGAAAAACCCCATATTCCCTCCGACTCATCCCGCTCCCTCCGGGACGGGTGAGCGATAAGGTGTGAGGAGCGATCCCCACGCCCGCCGTGTTTGCAAAGGAGGCCCCTGTTGACCGCGCCTTTATGGCATCCGGTAAATAGGGCCTCCTCGTTTTTTGCCAAGTTCAACCATATTTCATAAGGAGGTACAAGAATGACCAAGATCCTGCGTGTCAACATGACCAGCCGCACCGCCATCTACGAGAACGTACCCGACAAGTACAAGTTCCTCGGCGGTCGCGGCCTCACGTCCACCGTCGTCTGCGACGAGGTGGATCCCACCTGTCACCCGCTGGGGCCGAACAACAAGCTCGTCTTCGCCCCCGGCATCGTCACCGGCACCAACGCGCCCACTTCGGGCCGGGTCTCGGTGGGCGGCAAATCCCCCCTCACCGGTGGCATCAAGGAATCCAACGCTGGCACCGGCTGGTCCCAACTGGTGGCCCGCCTGGGGCTAAAGGCTATCGTCGTCGAGGGCTATCCCACGGACGACGGCTGGTGGGGGCTGCACATCACCAAGGACGGCGCCACCTTCTTCCCCGCCGACGAGTACGCCGGCAAGGGCCTCTACGAGGTCTACCCGCTGCTGTTTGAAAAGTTCGGCCAAAAGGTGGGCATCGCTGCCATCGGCGTCGCCGGTGAGAAGAAGAGCGCCAATGCCGGCATCTGCTTCAACGACATTGACAACCGGCCCAGCCGCTACTCCGGCCGCGGAGGCTTGGGTGGGGTGATGGGCAGCAAGCACCTCAAGTTCATTGTCGCAGACGGCAAGGACGCGCCCGGGGTAGAGTTCGCCAATAAGGAACTCTTTGACGTTGGGCGCAAGAAAGTGACCGAGGCGATCCGCAGTCACGACCTGACCAAGCCCGGCGGCGCTCTTAATCTCTACGGTACCGCTGTCCTGGTCAACATTATCAACGAGGCCGGTGGCCTGCCCACCCGCAACTTTAGCGATGGCCGCTTCAAGGGCGCGGCCAAGATCTCTGGCGAGGCCATGGCCGAACTGTGCGAGACCCGCGGTGGCGTTGGCACGATGGGTCACCCCTGCCACCCCGGCTGCATCATCCAGTGCTCCAACGTCATCCCCAACTCCGACGGCAGCGAACTGGTCTCCGTCATCGAGTACGAGACCACCTGGGCATTGGGGGCCAACTGCGGCATTGATGACCTGGACATCATCGGTAAACTGACCTGGATGTGCAACGATCTGGGAATGGACACCATCGAGGCCGGCAACACCATTGCTGTGGCGATGGAGGCCGGGCTGGCCGAGTTCGGCGACGGGAAGCGCGCCATCGAGTTGATGGAGGAAATCTACAAGGACACGCCGCTGGGCCACATCCTGAGCCAGGGCACGGAGGCGACCGCCAAGGCCTTTGGGGTTATACGCTGCCCCACCGTCAAGGGGCAGGCTATGCCCGCCTACGAGCCCCGCGCCATCAAGGGTATCGGCTACACCTACGCCATCTCTACGATGGGCGCTGACCACACCTCTGGCTACACCATCGCCTCCGAGATTGCGGGGTGCGGCGGCAAGGTAGACCAGTTTGAGATTGACAAGGCGGAACTGACGCGCGCCTTCCAGTACTCTACCGCCTGCCTCGACTGCACGGGCCACTGCCTGTTTGTCGCCTTCCCCATGCTGGACATCCCCACCACTCTGGAGGGGATCATCGAGGAGTGCAACGGCGTCCTGGGCACGGAGTGGACGACGGACGACGCTATGGTCATCGGCAAGGCAGTGATTGACAAGGAACTGGCCTTCAATAGGGCGGCCGGCTTCACCAAGGCCGACGACCGGTTGCCAGAGTTCATGAAGTACGAGAAACTCCCGCCCCATGACGTCACCTGGGACGTGCCGGACGAGATGTTGGACGCCGTGTTCGAGGACTAGAGACTCGGAAACCGGGTTTCTGACTCACCAGACAGACGAGCCGCCGGGCCTGCGAGAGGCCCGGCGGTTTCCGTTTGACACGCGCGCATTTCCCTCGTATACTTGCGTAGGAGGTGAAAAAGATGAAAACAGTCGTCGCCGGAGCATTGGGTGAGTGTGTCCACGTGGCCGGGGTGCTGAACTTTTTACGGCTGGCCGAGGCCGCCGGCTGGCGCACCGTCTTTCTCGGCCCGGCGGTGCCGGTCGAGGAATTCCTGGAGACAACCCGGCGTGAGCAAGCCGATCTGGTCGGCGTCTCATACCGGCTGACGCCGGAGACGGGCGAACGGTTGCTGGGCGAATTCGCGGAGGCGGCGGATGATCTACGCGCCGCCGGCGTGCGCTTCGCCTTTGGCGGGACGCCGCCCGTAGCCGAGCGGGCCCGCGCCATCGGCTTTTTCGAGCGCACTTTCGAGGGCGGCGAGCCGGAGGAGGCAGTCCTGGCCTACCTCAAGGGCCAGCCCCAAACCGGTCTGGCCGAGGCCGACTTTCCCCAGACCACCGTCAAGCGCATCGCCTGGAAGTCCCCCTTCCCCATCATCCGCCACCACTTTGGCCTGCCGACGGTCGAAGCCACCCGCGCAGGCATCGTCCGCATCGCCGAGGCCCACGCGCTGGACATTGTCTCCCTGGGCATTGACCAGGACGCCCAGGCCAACTTTTTCCACCCAGAGCGCCAAGACCCGCGCCGCACTGGGGCGGGCGGCGTCCCGGTGCGCAGTCCAGAGGACTACCGCGCTCTCTACGCCGCCAGCCGGCGCGGCAACTTTCCGCTCCTGCGCACCTACTCTGGCACTGACGACTTTATCCGGCTGGCCGAGATGTACGTGGAGACGATCAACATCGCCTGGTGTGCCATTCCCATCTTTTGGTTCAACCAGATGGACGGGCGCGGGCCGTGGAGTCTGGAGGACTCTATCCGCGAGCACCAGTGGGTGATGGCCTGGTACGGCGAGCGGAACATCCCGGTCGAATTGAACGAGCCGCACCACTGGGGTATGCGCGACGCGCCGGACGTGCTCTTTGTCATCTCGGCCTACCTCTCGGCCCACAACGCCCGCGCTTTCGGCGTGCGCGACTATATCGCCCAGATGATGTTCAACAGCCCGCCCGGTCTCTCGGACGCGATGGACTTGGCCAAGATGTTGGCCTGCCTGGAGATAGTCGCGCCGCTGGCTGGGCCGGATTTTCGTACCTGGCGGCAGACGCGCACGGGGCTGCTCAGTTATCCACTCGACCCGGACGCAGCCCGGGCCCACCTGGCGACCAGCGTCTACTTGCAGATGGCACTGCGGCCCCACATTCTGCACGTCGTCGGCCACACCGAGGCCCACCACGCTGCCACCGCCGCCGATGTGATCGAGGCCTGCAGACTGGCCCGCCGGGCTATCGAGAACGCGCTTCGTGGCCAGCCGGACATGACCGCCGACCCTGCCGTCCAGCAGCGCCAGGAGGAACTGGTGCGCGAGGCGCAGGTCACGCTAGAGGCCATCCGCGCTCTGGCCGGCCCAGACGTGAGCGATCCACTCACCGACCCAGCCACGCTGGCGCTGGCGGTCACGACGGGTGTATTGGACGCGCCCCACTTGCGTAACAATCCCTTCGCCCGTGGGCAAATCGTCACTCGCATCGTCCCGCGCGGCGCGTGCGTGGCGGTGGACCCGGCCACCGGGCGAGCATTGTCAGAAGAAGAACGCATCGCCGGTCTGGGCATTCGCCTGTAGGGGCGCGGTCACCGCGCCCCTACCACCCTGGCATAGGAGGAATTGAATGAACAAGGAAACGCACTACACCGTCATCGGCGCCGGCCACGGCGGCAAGGCCATGGCGGCGCACCTGGCGCTGATGGGCTTTCCCGTCACGCTGTACAATCGCACGCCCGAACACGTCGCCGTCATCAAGGCGCGGGGCGGGATCGAACTAAAGAGTTACAATGGCGGGCCGTACGGTTTTGGCGATCTAGCCCTGGTCACGTCGGATATAGGCGCGGCACTGGAGCAGGCCGAGGTCATTATGGTGGTCGTGCCTTCCACCGGCCACGCCGATATCGCCCACAGCGTCGCCCCGCACCTGCGCGATGGGCAGATCGTCCTGCTCAACCCGGGGCGCACCGGCGGCGCCCTCGAGTTCGCTCACGTGCTGCGCGAGTGTGACTGCCAGGCCGACGTCACTGTGGCCGAGGCGGAGACGCTGATCTATGCCAGCCGCTCCGAAGGCCCGGCTCAGGCGCGCATCTTTCGCATCAAGGATGCAGTGCCGCTGGCAGCGCTGCCGGCCACCCGCACCCCCCGCGTGTTGGAGGCATTGTCCACGGCCTTTCCCCTGTTCATTGACGGCACGAGCGTGCTGCACACCAGCCTGAACAACATGGGGGCCATATTTCATCCCGCCCTCACCCTGCTGAACGCCGGGCGCATCGAATCCACCGGCGGCGAGTTCCAGTTCTACATTGACGGCGTGACCCCCTCGGTGGCCCGCATCCTGGAGGCGCTGGACCGGGAGCGGGTAACAGTCGCGGCATCGCTGGGCATCCGCGCCCGAACCGGGGTAGAGTGGCTGAGAATGGCTTACGACGCCAGGGGCGCGAATCTATACGAGGCCATCCATAACCAACCCGGCTATCGAGGCATCAAGGCCCCACCCACACTGAACCACCGCTACATCACCGAGGACGTGCCGATGAGCCTGGTGCCTATCGCCGCGCTGGGGCAGCGGTACGGTGTGCAGGTGTGGGGGATGGACAGCATCATCCGCCAGGCCTGCATCGTCCACCAGACCGACTACTGGCGGCGCGGGCGCACGCTGGACAAACTGGGCATAATGCAGTTGAGCGTGGGCGAGATAATGCGGTACGCGATGGAAGGAAGGAACAATAAACAATAACTTGGCAATGTTGAATTAGGTTGGAGCGCGACTAAGGCGCTGTGCTTTCAAGCGACTACGTGTTGAGCGAGAGCGATTGACCAGACATTTACTACTCAACTATGGTCGTTGACATATCTCTGTTTGAATCTGATCGAAAACCTCTCGTGCGTTTGTTCCTTTGACCATTGCTATCTCTTGCTCACTCGATGTCATCGAGGATTGAAAGACCTGCCAGGTTTCCGCCAGAGCTTTTGTGAGCCAGATTCGACA
>CAYQTW010000031.1:0-13968 GCA_964420485.1 uncultured Anaerolineales bacterium | reverse complement strand
TCCGCCACGACGGGGCGGCCCCACGCAGGGGTCGCCCCGTTCTGTAAGAGAACGCCAACGGCCTCACCATCCGCCGCACCGCGTCCGACCAATCTACCAATTTCCCAATCCACCAACCTACCGTATCCGCAGAGGCGCAACACCACCGGCCTCGAACCCGCAGGCCTGGTAAAAGTCGCGGGCGGACGGGTCGCCCCGGGAGGTGTCCACCAACAGGTGAGTCGCTCCCCGCCGGTCGGCCCGCTGCACCGCCGTCTCCACCAGCGCCGCGCCGATCCCCTGCCGCCGGTACGCCGGATCCACGGCCAGGTCGTCAATCAAAGCCCGCAGCCCGGAAAGGGCGGGGACAAACGAGAGGACGAGCAGCCCCACCACCTTTCCATCCGCCTCTGCGACCAGGACATCCATCGCCAGGTTCTCACGAAAGCGCTGGCCCGCAGCCTGCCTCTCAGCGGGACTCGGGTCTGCGTTCGCGGGAATCAATGGGAGTAGTTCCAGCACCCGGGCCTCGTCCTCGGCACGGGCCTCGCGGATGACGACGCCAGGCACGTCAGCGTGGAACTCGGGCATGCGGCGGCGGATCCAGCGGGCGATCACCTCCCGGTGGGTGCGGAAGGCCAGTTTCTCGGGCAGGCTGTCGGGCGCAAAGATGCCCACGTCCTGCGCGTCATCCCCGGCCTCTAGTTCCCCGCCCACGGGCCGGGCGCGGTAAAAGATGATAATGCCGCTTTGCCCCGGCCCCTCCGGGAAAGAGTAGACGCCGAACAGTTCCAAGAGTTCAACGTCGAGCCCAGTCTCCTCTTTGCACTCGCGCACCGCTGCCTGCTCGACGCTCTCGTCGGCTTCGATGTAGCCGGCCGGCAAGGCCCACCAGCCCACGAACGGCGGTTGGCCGCGCCGAATCAGCACAATGCCGTTCTCCATCTCCACCAGTACGCCGGCGCCAGGCACCGGGTTACGGTACAAGATGAAACCGCAGTTGGGGCAAATCTCACGCACGCGCCCGCCGACCTCGGCTGTCTCCATCGTCGTCCCACAGTGGGGACAGTAGGTAATCAGTTGTTTTTCCATTTTCACTCCATTGTGCAGCGTTTCAGCCATAAACCTGTCATTCTGAACCGGAGCGCAGCGGAGGTGAAGAATCTCGCCTTGGATAGGTGGTTTGGGCACTGCAACGTGAGATTCTTCGCTTCACTGCGTTCTGCTACTAATGACACTGGGATGATTGCTCATTGCGGGCTGCGGGCGGACGCGAACGAGTTCGCGCTTCCAGGCCAGAGATCTACCCCGGCAACAATTCGGGCCACAGTTCCGGCGCGTAGGTGTCAATGATTTGAGGGCTGATGGCGTTGGCCTGGATGAGGTCAGCGTAGAGTTTGATGCTGCCACGCGGCTTGCGCCCCCCCCTGGGGCCAAGCGCGATCAGGCCAAAGCGCAACGTCCATCCCTCGGCCCACTCAAAGTTGTCCACCAGCGTCCAGTGGTAGTAACCCATCACCGGATAGCAAAGTTGGATCGCATGCCATATCTGGTGCAGGTGGGTCAGGAGGTAACGGGGCCGCTGGTCGTCGTCGTCGTCGGGGATGCCGTTCTCCGTGACATAGATGGGCAGACCCAGACGCGCCAAACGTTGGAGGCAGCGGAACATTCCCTGGGGATAGAACTCGCCGTAGTCACCATCGAGCAATTCGGCCTCGCCGGCATGTAGACGGTCACTAAAGAGCGTCTGCTGTTGCCTGTGGTCAAAGGCGACTAAATCACGAGTGTAATAGTTGAGGCCAATCCAGTCGAGCGTTCGGCGCAGTTTCCAGGCCAGGCCAAAGCCCAGTGGCAGCGTCCAACGGCCCCGGGCCAACGCGGTCAGGATAGCCTGATTGTAGGTCTTGTCCACGCTCCGGGCGACGCGCCGATCCAGCACCGAGCGGGGGTTAGCCGGATCAAAGATGCGCATATTGTGGGCTAGGCCGACGCGGGCCTGGGGTTGGAGTGCGTGGATCTCCCGGTAGGCGGCGGCGTGGCCCGCGAGCAAGTGACGGATGACGCGCATCGCCGCCTGAAAGTCGGATTGGCCGGGGGGAAAGATCCCCTCCAGGTAGCCCATGTAGCCGTAGACATTGGGCTCGTTGATGGTGCACCACAGGTCACAGTGTTCGCCCAGCACTTGCACAACGCGGCGCACAAAGCGGGCAAAAAGCGCAATGGTCTCTGGGTTCTCCCAGCCACCCCGCTCGGTCAGCCAGTGGGGGTTGGTAAAATGATGGAGGGTGACCATCGGCTCAATGTTCCGCCCGCGCAGGGCCTGGAGCATTTCGCCGTAGCGCTTCAAGGCAGAATCGTCAAACTCACCGGAGCGGGGCTCGACCCGCGACCACTCGACCGAGAGACGGAGCGCGTTCAGGCCCAGTTCAGCGGCGCGATCAAAATCATCCTCGGCCTTTTTCCACCAGTTGCAGGCCCGCCCAGACTTGTGCCCATCCTTGATGTGGCCTTCCTGCTGCTCCCAGGCCCACCAGTCGTTGTTGGTATTGTCGCCCTCGACCTGATGGGCGGCGGTGGCGATACCCCATTTGAAATCAGCGGGAAAATGGAACGTGGCCTGGGGCATGGGTAGTTCTCTTGCGGCGGGAAGAACGCCAGGGGCGATCTGGGCCCCTTCCTGGCTTTCCCAGTCCAGACATTCCATATCCATGTCTGCGAACGGATCGTGACCCAAGGCACTGTCGGTCTTTTTTTTCTTAGCCATCACTAACAACCCTCTCTACCAAGTGCGCATAATCAATCGCGCCGGAACTGCGGGATGCATATTCGTAAATGCTCTTTTGGTGGCTGGGCGCCTCTGAAAGTTTCACGCTCACCCGGATGGGCTTCGCCATTCGGCCGACAAAGTAACGTTGCAAGATTCTCATAATCTCGCGGTCCTTGCGCAATCGGGCAGAGTAGAGCGTGGGAATGATCAAGTAAAACCGAACGCGATGCCCAGACACTCGATTGATAGTTCTGAGAGTCTCAATCACTTGCCGGGTCCCTACCAGAGCCAGATAATCCATCGCTACCGGCACGACGAGTTCTCGGACATACAACAGGCCGCTCTCGCTCAAGAGGGTGGCCGAAGGCGAAAAGTCGAGAATGATGTAATCATAGTCGTCCTCCAGTCCCCGCAATTTGCTGGATAGTACTCGCCGGGCCTTTTGGCTGTCGTCCATACGCCACAATTCCCCTTCGGCCCGCAGCAGGCTGGTGTCGCTAGCAATGAGATCTAGATTCTCCCGCGCCTGGACAATACAGGCCTGCGGTTTCGTCTGTCCCAGCAACAGATGGGCAAGAGAGTGGGTGTAATGCACACCCAGGTGCGTCGCCAGGCTGCCCTGTGCGTCCAGATCAATACACAGAACGCGCGCTCCACGCAAGGCCAGCCCGGCGCCCAGGTTCACCACCGTGGTCGTTTTGCCTGTGCCCCCTTTGTAGTTCAGCACACCAATGATTCTGCCCATCTCGATTCCTTCGGCGTCTGGGCGGTACGTGAGATTCTTCGCTTCACTGCGTTCCGCTCAGAATGACAGATGTCGTCATATCAACTGGGAGGCTCAAAGGAACGGAATCCCTTTCCCCGCACATCCTCAACCGGGCTGACGACGACAAAGGCTTCCGAGTCGACCCGGCGTATAATCTCCCTCAAGTGAGACACTTGCACGTCGGTCACGGCGCACAGGAGCACGTCGCGCGCCTCGCCGGTGTACATGCCGGTTCCCTTCAGCGCCGTCACTCCTCGCCCCAGTTCTTCCAACAGATGCGGGGCGATCTGCTGCCCACTGTTGGTGATGATGATTGCCAGACGCTCTTGGGGATAGGGTTCTGGCGTCAACGGCCCCTTCACCCGGCGCAGAGGCCAGCCCAGCCGACGTAGTAACCTCGACAAAGCCCCCTGCCAGGCATGGGGGAGAGATACAGCCACCACCAGCGCCACCAGTATCCCATACACCACTCCGACGGCGGCCAGTACCCACGTCCCCGGGAGTAACCCGACCGCGGCCCGTCTGACCACCGCAGCCCCGTCTGTCACCGGCGCCGGGTAGAGCGCCAGTTTGGCTCCCCAACTGAGCAACAGCAGGGCGGTCAGCCAGACATAGTTGCGGCGGAATCGCAGGCCCACTGCTTTCCACCAAGCGATAAGAAAGATGGGATGAAGCAAACTTTCCGCCAGGTGGTCAGCCCAATCAGAGGAGGGACGGAAGGGCGGCACGAGCATAGCAGCGAAAAAGTCGGTCTCCATCAAGCGCACCCGGTAGGCCCAGAGGGCATAGTACCGGTAGCGGCGGGCCTCGATCATTAGGAAAACGAGCACCAACAGGAGCACCAGCAAAAGCATAAAGTGAGGGTTCTGCGGTGCGCCGAAAACAAAGGTGAGCGCCGCGGCCACGGTGATCACTGCCCAGTTGGTGGTAGTGTCCAGCCGGGTGCGCCAGATGTTGGCCCGGCCCATCTCTCCCCTGTAGAGATGGACCATTGCTGTGGTGAAATGGGCCGGATCCAGCCGGTAACCCCGAAAGGTCCACGCGCGGTCGGATTCCTCGTGGCTCAGAGATTCGTTCTGCCCGGTCATCACTTTGTCTCTTCCGCGCCGGCAGCGATGGGGAACAAGACGGTAAAGGTAGTTCCCTCACTAACCTGACTTTCCACCGTCACACTCCCGCCAAAAGTCTCGACGATTTCCTTGACCAACGCCAACCCCAGTCCTACACCGCTGTACTTGCGCTTGGCGCTGCCATCCACCTGGTAGAAACGCTCAAAGATGCGCTCCAACTTGTCGGCCGGCATGCCGATGCCGGTATCGCTGACTTCCAAGGCGACCCACTGTCCCTCCTGCCGCAACCGCACGGTTATTGTTCCGCCTTCAGGCGTGAACTTGGCCGCGTTGCCGATCAAGTTATCCAGCACTCGTCGCAAATACATGGGGGAACCATTCACGGGGGGCAGGTGGGGCGCGATTTCTGCCTGCAGCGTCAGTCCGGCCTGCCTGGTGACCACTTGAAAGTCCTCTACCGCAGCCAACACCAGTTCATCCAGCGGTACCGGCTCTGCCTCGGGAGGATTGACCCCGGCCTCCAGGATGAGCATAATGTCCTGCACCAGGTGCTTTAACATGTGCGCGCGGCGGGTGATGACGGCCACCGGTTGTCGTTGATCGGGTTGTAATTCTCCCAACTCGCCTGTGTTCAGCATCTCGGCGTAACCACAGATGAGGGTCAGCGGTGAGCGCAGTTCGTGGGACACGTTCTGGATGAACTCGTCCTTGAGACGGTCCAATTCCTCCTGCTGAGCCAACGCGGCCGCCAGTTCGTCGGCGCGCAGGCACGCCTCTTCGAGGAGACCCACGTTCTCCAACGCCAGTTCCAGTTGATGGGCTACTCCCTCCAGCAAGCGAATCTCGTCGGGCTGCCAGGCGTGCCTCTCACGGCAGAAATCAAAGCCCAGTGCGCCGTAGAGTCGCCCCCGGGCCTGCACTGGCATTAGGAGCATGGACTGCATGCCCAACGCGCGGTACGTCTCCCGCATGTTCTCGACACGGAGGTCGGTGGCAATGTCGGAGACGGCGAAAGGCTGACCAGACAAGAGTGCCTCCAACTCGGCCGACACGTCGTCAAAGTCGCCATGCAGCCCAATATCCGGCTCGATGCCAGGGGCAACCAGTTCGTGGGTCGTCTCCCAGACGCAGGCATCGGGGTCGGTGGTGACAAAATAAGTGCGGTCGGCACCGACCAGTTCCTGCAATCCCTCCAATGCGCAGTTGATCAGGGCATCCACGCTCAACGCCACTCCAAACCCGACCGAGACACGGTTGAGGAGCGCCAGTTCCTGCAGGCGGCGCTGAGTCTCCTCGTACAAGCGGACGTTGCGCAACCCGATGGCGATTGTGTCGGCCACTACCTCCAGCAGCGATCGGTCTCCCTCGTCAAAGTCCGCCAGCCGGTCGCTCTCCACGTCCACTGCCCCAACCACGCGTCCTTTGTCGAGGATGGGAACGCACAGTTCCGAACGGATAGAGGTCTCACCAACGCACAAGAAGTAAGGATCGGTACGCACGTCAGAGGCGATGTAGGGCTTGCCGGTGCGGGCCACGTGGCCAATGATGCCTTGCTCAATCGGCTGACGGTAGACTCGAGGGGCTATTGCCTCTGAAGAACCGATGGGGATACCGCTATAGCCGCGCAGGAGCAGTGTCTTTCCTTCATCATCCAGAGTGAAGAGTTCAATCATGGGGCACGCAAAGTGACGGTGAATGTTCTCGGTCACTGCTTGCAAGAGATCATCAACGTCCAGGGTAGTAGCGACGACACGTGCCACGTCTGCCAGCATGGCCAGCCTGTGCGTCTGCTGTTGTTCACTCTGAAACAGCTGGGCGTTCTCGATGGCGACAGCGGCATAGTCGGCAAAGGCGCGCAGAGGGACAATGTGAGCCTGGGTGAAAAAGCCAGGAGTGGCACTGTCCACGTTGAGGAAGCCAATCACCTCGCCGCGCACGACGATGGGCGCAGCCGCATAAGAGCGCAACCACTCCTGCGTCGGCACTTGAGCCCAGCCGGGATAAGCGGCGGTGTCAAGGATAACCATTGGCTCTCTGCTCTCCACCATTTGTTGGAGGTTGGGCACCTCGGAGATGCGGAAAATGACCGTGGAGACAAATTCCTCCGAGCCGAAACGCTCGTAGCCGCGCCAGCGGACGACGCGCGCCTGATCACCCTCGATGAGCATGACGTTGGCGGCGTCGTTGGAGACAACGCGGCCGACTTGTTCCAGGATACGGTCCAGCACCTGCTCCAGGTCGAGGGTAGCGGTGAGCGCGGCGGCGGCCTCGGCCAGCGCCTGCGCCTGGCGCCTGGCCTGCTCTCGCTCAATACCGCTGGCAATGTCGCTGGCAGCAGCCCGCAGCAGGTCTATTTCCACCTGCTGCCACTCCCGCACCCGGTCGCAGACATCAAAGCCAATAAAGCCGTGCCAGGCGTCAGAGACAAAGAGGGGGATGATCAAAATGGAGCGGATGCTCTGGGACTCCAGCACAACCCGCTCGCTCTCCGGGAGGTCGGCGACTGCGCCAGCGATGACGTCGCCGCGCGCCAGGGTCTCCACCCAGCGGACAAAGCCCGCGGCGACGTAGGAAAAGTCCTGCAATTCTGGGTTATTTATCTGCGGCTCGGCGCCCGGCGCGCACCATTCGTACCGCTGGCTGCACAAGAGTTCCCCCTCCGGGCCAGTGTGGTTCTCGAAGAGGTACGTCCGACAGATCTCAGCCGTCTCGCCCAGGCAGCGCAAGATGGCGGGTAGTTCCTCGGCCAGGTCGTCCGCCCGCAATAGTTGCTGGGATACCTCCGAGAGACATTCCAGGAACCGCTCGCGGGTGCGGAGTCGCTCCTCCGCCTGCTTGCGCCTGGTAACATCGTGCAGGACGATCAACCGGCCAGTGAGGCTGCCGTGCCGGTCATGCAAGGGTGAGATACATAGATCGTAGTGGCGCCGTGCTTCATCTGCCCCTAGGACAATCTCTGCATGCGCCTCTGTCGCATCGTGGTAGCGCTCGACCAGGTCGAGGTGACCGGACAGCACCGAGGCAGCCGGCTGCCCGATTGCCTCTGAGACTGGATGGTCAATGATCCGCGCCGCAGCCGGGTTGAGATCCACGATGCGGTTCTTCGCATCCAGCACGATCATACCGTCGCTCATGCTTTCGAGAACGGCGTTGCGCGCCACCGGCACGATGTCCAACAGCCGGAAGCGAAAGAGACCCCAGGCCAGCGCCAGGCTGGTCAAGGTGAAAGCAAAGGGAGTCAGGTCCAGGTGGGAAAATGGGCTCAAGCTCGAGATATGTAACACATTCCCCACCCACGGCACCAGTGCGCCAACCAGCAAAACGATGACTTGTCCGCGATACAGACGCGGCGAACGCACGAGCGTTTGGATGAGCGAAAACGTGGCGAGTGAAAGCAACGTGTAGGAATACACCACATGCACCCAGACCCCCATGCTAAAAGTCGGGTCCAACATCGGGAACGGGCCGCTGGTGTCCAGCCTGACGTCGCTCCAGAACAAGTGATGCAGATCGTTGGTCCAGACCAACGACAGTATGATCAGGGGTTCAACCGCCAAGAGAGCCAGGTGGCAGCGCGTCAGCCATTTTTCCCGGCCGGTGTACTGGAGTACAAAGGCCAGCCAGGCCATCGGCACAACGACAATTCCCAAAAAGTTGACGTTGGACCAAAAGATTTTGGTCGCCAGATCAGGACTGGGCAGTTCCATCGCATACCCCAGCGACCACACGACCACAGCCAGCATGAGCACAACTAACGGTGTCGCGCCGGGCGTGGAACGGTGTCGCCAAGCGTAGAACGCGATAGCAACCGATATGATCGCTGCTACGAGCAAAGGTAGAACGTAGGGCATATATTGCCAGTGTATCATTGGTATATTATAGTCCAAAACTTGAAATTTGGGTACTGGCCTTCGAGGACGTGAAACGTGCATGCAACGTAATCTCACTTCGAGCCTCACATTTCACGCTTCACGTTTCACGTTTCACGTTTCACGCTTCACGTTTCACGCTTCACGTTTCACGCCTCACATTCTTTGACTTTTAGCGGCGAATGTGTTAAGATATAGATGCTTGACCTTATCAGCCATCATTGTGCGGGTTCGACTGGGCGTATTTTTTACTTTATCCGTTTTGCCGCAAAAAGTCGTTCAACCAAACACAAGAACTGCACTCAAGCGCGCCGGTGTCAGGCCGCGTGGAGTGCCTTATGGCAGGTGAGGGCCTTGCTGGTGCTCACCTGTTTTTGTGTCATCTTTGCGGACCAGGTCTTATTTTGCAGGAGGAGGATATTCATGAGTGCAGAGTTCATCTCTCGTATTGTGGGCATGGTCGTGGCGGCTGTCGGGGGAGTTTTCCTGGGCATTTACGTAGCAGCCCAATTGGGAGGGTCACCCTACCAGTACGCGGCTATCTTTTTGCTCGTCGGCGCACTGACTGGCCTGATTCTGACGCCCTACGTGACGGTGCGCCCCTTCGTGGCCCTACGCAAGCGCATCCGTCAGGCGCCGGCACATCAATTACTGGCTACCACTCTCGGACTGATCGTCGGCCTGATTGTGGCTGCTCTGCTCGCGTTCCCACTGTCAATGCTCCCGCCACCTTTCAGTCAAATCCTGCCCTTTGTCGCGGCCCTTCTTTTCGGCTACCTGGGAGTTATGGTGATGATCACTCGCCAGCGCGACATCTTTAACCTCGTCCGCGGGCGACTGCCAAAGCGAGACAAGAGCGCACACAACGAAGGCAATAATGAGCGTACGCCCGTGCTCCTGGATACCAGCGTCATCATTGACGGGCGCATCGCCGACATCAGCCACACAGGGTTCATCGAAGGGGAGATGCTGGTGCCGCATTTCGTGCTCAACGAATTGCAACACATCGCCGATTCTGCCGACACCCTGCGTCGCAACCGGGGACGCCGCGGCCTGGATATGCTGCGCCGCCTACAGAACGAATCCACCACGCCGGTGCGTGTCACCGACATGGACATCGAAGGAGTGCGCGAGGTGGACGACAAGTTGGTGTTGTTGGCCAAGCAACTGCACTGTGCCATCCTTACCAACGATTACAACCTCAATCGCGTGGCCGAGTTGCAGGGCGTAAGAGTGCTCAACATCAACGAACTGGCCAACGCTGTCAAGGCCGTCTTTCTCCCCGGCGAATCGTTCACCGTCAAGATCATCCAGGAGGGAAAAGAGGCCAGTCAGGGAGTGGGATACTTGGACGACGGCACTATGGTCGTGGTGGAGGATGGGGAATCATACATCAACCGCAAAGTCCAGGTTACGGTGACCAAGGTGTTGCAGACGGCAGCCGGTCGTATGCTCTTTGCCCGGTTGTCGAGGTGAGGGACGGTGGAGGATGACGATGGGATTGCAAATCTTTAACTATTTGACCCGCGAGAAAGAACCTTTCAAGCCGCTGGAGAGAAGGCGGGTGGGAATGTACGTCTGTGGCCCAACGGTGTACGACCACGCCCACCTGGGCCACGCCAAAACTTATGTGGCGATGGACGCCATCGTACGCTACCTGCGCTTCCGGGGCTACAAGGTGTGCTACGTCCAGAACATTACCGACGTGGGCCACATCCTGGATAGCGGCGAGGACCGCATCCTCAAGGGAGCGCGGCGGGAGCGGATCGAGCCGATGGAAGTGGTAGAGACCTACACCCGTTCCTACTTTGAGGACATGGACGCGCTGGGGGTGGGCCGCCCCAACATCTCTCCCCGCGCCAGTGGCCACATCCCTGAGCAGATCGAAATGGTCAAGACACTCCTGGAGAAGGGGTTTGCCTACGAGACAGCCAGAGGCGACGTTTACTTTGCAGTGGAGAAATTCGCCGAGTACGGGAAACTCTCCGGGCGCAAGGTCGAGGAACTGGAACCGGGAGCACGGGTGTGTGTGCGGGACGACAAACGACATCCGGCTGATTTCGCACTGTGGAAACACGCCCAGCCGGAACACATTCTGCGCTGGCCCTCTCCTTGGGGCTGGGGCTACCCCGGCTGGCACATCGAGTGCTCGGCGATGTCAACCAAATACCTGGGCGAGACATTCGACATTCACGGCGGCGGGCTGGACAACATATTTCCCCACAACGAGTGCGAGATCGCCCAGGCGGAGGCCGCCACCGGCAAGCCTTTTGCCCACTACTGGGTGCTGACCGGCTCCCTGACCGTCAACGGCGTCAAGATGAGCAAGAGCCTGGGCAACTTTCTCACCATCAAGGAGGCGCTCAAACTCTACAGCCCGGAGGCGATCCGTTTCTTTGTCCTCTCGAGCCACTACCGCTCCCCGGTAGACTTTACCCGCGAGGCGCTGCTGGCCGCCGAGCGTGGCGTCGAGCGGCTGCATAACACCGTGCGCGCACTGCGGATGCGGATAGAGCACGCCATGTCTTCCGGCACGGCGGACCTTTCCTACATCACCGACTTGGACACTCACCGAGATGCGTTCGTGGCGGCGATGGACGACGACTTTAACACACCAAGAGCCATTGCCTCTCTCTTTGACCTGAACAAGGAAGTGAACGCGCTGCTGGCTGCGGGGCAACCGGTGAGCCGGGGCACGCTAGGGGCAATAGACAACCTCTACCGCGAATTGGGCGGGCGAGTGCTGGGCATTATCCCCGACGACCTGACCAAAAAAGTCGGCAGCGAGTTAGTCGAGGGGTTGATGAACATTATTCTGGGTATCCGCGAGACATGCCGCCAGACCAAAGACTGGGAGCAGGCAGATGCGCTGCGTCGCCAACTGACCGAGATTGGCATCACGATCGAGGACCGGGCTGAGGGGCCGGTGTGGCATAAGGAGCGCAGGATAGAATGAGGGAAATACTTTACGGCCGCAACGCCGTCTATGAGTCGCTGCGGGCCGGGCGGCGCAAGCCCTACAGACTGGTGATGGCCGAAGGTGTCCGCCAAACAGACATCGTCGGCCAGATCGTCTTCCTGGCCGAGCAGGCTCAAGTGCCGGTGAGTCGCACCGAGCGGCGTAACCTGGACCATCTCGGCAACGTCCACCACCAGGGCGTGACACTGGAAACGAGCGAGTACCCCTACAGTTCGCTCGACGAAATCCTGGCGGTGGCCCAATCACCTCCGCACCGCCGTGGAACAGACGGTGCTGGCGGCGCCCCTCTGCTCCTGCTGCTCGACCTGCTGCAAGACCCCCAGAACGTGGGGAGTTTGCTACGCACGGCCGAGGCCGTGGGCGTGCACGGAGTGGTGATCCAGCGACGCAGGGCGGTGGGCATCACGCCAGCAGTGGTTCAGACCTCAGCGGGCGCGGCGGAGCACTTGCGAGTAGCACAAGTGACCAATCTAGCAGAGACCATTGACTTGCTCAAGGCACACGACGTGTGGGTGGCCGGGTTGGAAGCGGCGACCGGCGCACAGCAGGCCGACCAGGCCGACTTGAGCGGCCCGCTGGCGCTGGTGGTGGGCAGCGAAGGGGAGGGGTTGCGGCGACTGGTGCGGACGCGCTGCGACTTTTTGCTGCAACTGCCCATGCACGGCCAGGTGACTTCGCTCAACGCGGCCGTGGCTGGATCGGTCGTGCTCTATGAAGCATTGCGGCAGCGACAAACCTGGGACACGGATGGGGAGAATTAGCGGATCAGGGAATGAACAATGAGCAACCACGCCGCGTTAACTGGAAGGCCATCGTTGGTCTGGCGGTGAGCGGTGTGTGTCTGTATGGCGCTGTCCGGGGCTTGCAGCCGGCGGAGGTCTGGCAAGCCTTCAAACAAGCCAACTATGTCTGGATTGTGCCGGCGGTGGTTTTGTACCTCTTTGCGCTGGTGGCCCGCACCGCGCGGTGGCAGGCACTCCTCTCCCCCGAGCGTCACATCCCCTTCCCAGAACTTTTGCCGACGATGGCCATGGGCCGGGCGGCGAACAACATCTACCCCTTTCGCACCGGCGAGATCGTGCGGGTGCTACTCCTGCGACAGCGCAACAGAGTTTCCGCTGCCGCCGGGACGGCCTCCATCCTGGTCGAGCGTGTCTTTGACGGGCTGACAATGATCCTGTTCCTCATCCTGGCAGCCCTTATCGGGGGTATTCCCGACTACTTGCGCTATGGTATATGGGGGGCAGCGGCGATTTTCGGCGCGGCGCTGGCGCTGGTCTATGCCATAGTATTGTGGCCCGCCGCCATCCAACGCCTGACAGAGCGGCTCATCATCAGCCTCACCAGGGGCGCGGTCACCGCGCCCCTACGCCCACGGCTATGTGAGGTCGCCGGGCGCTTTATCCACGGCTTTGCCTCGATCAAGTCTGTCACGACGCTCACCCTGGTGCTACTCTTCTCCATTGCCGTGTGGACGGCCGAGACGTTCAGTTACCGGCTGCTGATGAACTCGTTCGGCTTTAGCGTTGACTTGCACACTCTTCTTTTGATGAGTGGCGCGGCCAACCTGGGCACGGCATTACCCTCGGGCCCGGGCAACCTGGGCACCTTTGACGCTCCCGCCATCCTGGTGTTGACCCGCGCCGGCGTCTCCGAGAACACAGCCATCAGTTACCAGACGCTACTGCACGCCGTCTTGTGGTGTACAGAGACTTTTGCCGGGCTGTGGTTCATGTGGCGCACCGGCCTGGCCAAGTCGGACCTGGATCAAACGCTAGTGGAAAAAAAGTCCGACGGGATCTGAAACCCCTACAATTGACCCGCCAATCCCGCATATCCATGTTCTGAGAGAGGTTACCCGATGTCAACACTCAAAGAGCAAATCACCCAACTGGAACGAGCCATGGCTGCCCTGGAAGCCCAACGTGCTACCCTGGGCGATGTCATAGTCGAGGTGGCCCTGGCCCCAATGCGGGAGAAATTGGCCATCCTGGCGCAGACAGAGACCCCGACGGTGTGGCCCGCAGTTGGGAGGCGCTGGAAGGCCGATAATTTCCTGCGAGTGGGTCTCTGGCGGCAAAGGGTCCGGTGGGAAGATGAAGCCTACGACAGATTGGTGGAGCAAGCCAGGCATGTCACAGACCAGAAAGAGCGAATGAAACTGTACGAGCAGGCGGATCGGATTCTGGTCGAGGAAGCGGTAATGCTGCCTCTCTCCTACGGGCGATGGCGCTTGCTGGTAAAGCCGTGGATTTCCAAGTTCCCCACGTCAGCGATCAGAGGGCCTTCTTGGAAAGGCATCGTCATTGAGCAGCATTAGTTGAGGTTGAGGGTGGCCCTCCCATCATCAGTGGATTCGGAAGGCAACAGTACAAGTGTCCAGTGTGAAACCCTAGCTCATTCGTTCGATTCGAACACTACCAGAGATTTGGCTCTGGTGCGGGGGATGGAGACCTACACCTCGGCCTACGATGTGCCGGCGCCGTGACCCGGTGGGCCATCAGTACAGTGGAGCCCCGGCGTCAAAGGGTGTCGGG
>CAYQTW010000030.1:12058-14049 GCA_964420485.1 uncultured Anaerolineales bacterium | reverse complement strand
TGCTCATCCAGCACATTGAGCGCTTCCAAATCCCTGCCGCCGTGGCGCTGGCCGCCCTCGTGGGTGAGTTTCTGCTCAGCGACCGCCGTCGTGGAAGAGGTGGCGATGGACGGGAGGTGCCCTATGCGTAAAGTGAAGCCAGAAGCCCCGGACGTGAACGTCCGGGCTGAAAGAACAAAGCCCTACGGGCTAAAATCTCAGCCCCGCAGGGGCTTCGCTCTCTCAGCACGGGGGTTCAGCCCCGTGCTCCTCCTCATCGCCGCCCTTCTGCTGCTCACGTCCTGCTCGCCCTCCCCCGCGACGCTCAACCGTCGTGGCAACGACGCCTACGCCCGTGGCAACTATGACGAAGCCCTGCGCCAGTATCAAAACGGCCAGGCCGAAGCGCCCGACACGCCCGAATTGCACTATAACGCGGGCAACACGCTCTATCGCCAGGAGCAGTACGACCCGGCCAGCGACGAGGCGCTCGCCGCCATCGCCCAGGCGCCGCCAGACCTCCAGGCGCAGGCTTACTACAACCTGGGCAACACGCGCTTCCAGCAGGAGGATTATGCCGGCGCTATTGCCGCCTATATCGAGGCGCTGCGCATCAACCCCGACGACGCCGACGCCAAGCACAACCTCGAGTTGGCGCAACAGCGCCTGCGGGAGCAACAGCAACAACCAACGCCTACACAGTCGCCCGAATCACAGGAAGGCGAACAGACGGTCACGCCCCAACCGCAGGATCAGCAGCAACAGACCACGCCGACGCCGCAGCCCGGCCAGGGACAGGATCAGCAGGGCACACCCACGCCCGAACCCAGTGGCACGCCCGGGGCACAGCCCCAACCCGCCGAGGGCGAACTGACCGAGGAGCAGGCGCGGCAACTGCTTCAGGCCCTGATGCAAGACGCTGAGACCCTGCCGGAAGTGCTCCAGCGCCTGCGACCCGCGCCAGGCCGCCACGTGGACAAGGATTGGTAGGTATGACGAGACATCCCACTTCGTCACTGCGAGCCTGCAAGTTCCTCTGCGCACTCTGCGTCTTTGCAGTGCTTCTCGTGGGGCAAGTTGGCAACTTGCCCTACAGCGTTCTGGCGCAGGATAACATCACCTTCACCGCCAGCGTTGACCGCGCCACCGTGCCCACCGACGGGTACGTACAACTCACGCTCTCGCTCCAGGGACAGGTCAACAACGTGCCCGCTCCCGAACTCCCGCCGATGGATGGCTTTTACGTGGTTGGCAGCAGCCGTTCGCAGCAGTTCTCCTTCGTCAACGGCGCCTTCTCGGCATCGGTCAGCTTTGTCTACCGCTTGCAGCCGCTGGCGGTGGGACAGCAGACCATCGGGCCGGCCCGCGTCACCATCAACGGGCAGACCTACGAGACACAGCCCATCACCATCGAGGTCACCGAGGGCGCTGCGCCCGCTCCCACCGCCGCGCCCGGCCAGAGCAGCACCAATGCACCGGAGGGGCTTTCGGGCCAGACCTTCTACGTCGAGGCCGAAGTTGATAAACCCATCGCCTACCTGGGCGAACAGGTCACCTACACCTTTCGCTTCTACCAGGCGCGGGAGTTGATGGACAGCCCACACTACGGCGCGCCGCAGTGGACCGGTTTCTGGGCCGAGCGGATGGAGCCGCAGAATCAATACCTCACCAGCGCCGGCGGCGTCAACTACCGCGTCACCGAACTCAAGACCGCCATCTTTCCCGTCGTCACCGGCGAGCAGACCATCGGCCCCGCCACGCTGGAGATTCCCGGCGGGTTCTTCCAGTCCGGCCAGACGCTACAAACCCAGCCGGTCACCGTGCAGGTGCAGCCGTTGCCCACCGCAGGACAGCCGGCCGATTTCAGCGGCGCCGTGGGCCGTTACACCGTCCGCGCAGCCGCCGAGCCTCTCGAGACCCACGTCAACGAGCCGGTCAACGTCTACTTTGAGGTCAGCGGCACGGGAAACGTATCGGCCGTGCCGGAGCCTGCCTGGCCCGACGTTCCTGGC